>CAZJOY010000359.1:0-2102 GCA_964547705.1 uncultured Methylobacter sp.
TCGGCGTGAATGAACGAAAGCCCATCGTTTGCAGGATTTCCTGGCCGACGATGACTTCCTGGGTTCTGGATGCGCCGGGTTCCGGCGTCAGGGAAATACGGATGGTGTCGCCGATGCCTTGCTGCATCAATACCGATAAAGCCGCCGCCGATGAGACGATGCCTTTGGAGCCCATGCCCGCTTCGGTCAGCCCCAGATGCAATGCATAATCGCAACGGCTGGAAAGGTCTTGATAAATTTCGATCAGTTCCTGCACGTTGCTGATCTTGCAGGACAGGATGATTTTGTCTTTGCTTAAGCCCAGTTCCTCGGCTTTGGCGGCGCTTTCAAGCGCAGACAGTACGATCGCTTTGCGGGTGACGGCGGCCAAAGGCTCGGGCGTTGCCAAACTTCTGTTTTCATCCAGCAAACGGGTCAACACCGATTGATCCAAACTGCCGCCGTTGACGCCGATGCGTACCGGTTTGTTGTATTGGCAAGCAAATTCAATCATTTGTTGAAACTGCGGGTCGCGGCTTTTGCCTCGACCGACATTGCCCGGATTGATGCGGTATTTGTCCAAAGCCTGGGCGCAGTCCGGGTATTTTTCCAGTAGTTTATGACCATTAAAATGAAAATCTCCAATGATCGGAGTCGAGTTGCCTTTTTTATCCAGTTGATTGCGGATTTCAGCAACAGCCGCTGCCGCTTCCTCTGAATTGACTGTGATACGGACCATTTCGGAACCGGCGGCAGCCAGTTCGATAATTTGGTTGACTGTCGCATCAACATTGGCGGTATCGGTATTCGTCATCGACTGAACAACGATAGGCGCGCCGCCGCCGACTTTAACATCGCCAACTAAAACTTGATGGGTGATTTTTCTAAGGCTAATGGACATATATAAAATCTTTTGGAAAAGGTTACAGTTATCTGGAAAAAATTTGTTAAATTATACGCCGATACAGGTCATTAAGTAGAGTTTAGTGTGAGGATAAATTATTTTTCCGATATACATTTGGAGTTCGGATTACTGAAAGCCCCTGATAATAATGCCGACATCATTGTCGCCGCCGGCGATATCGGTACCGGTACGCAAGGGGTGGAGTGGTTGAAAACGTTGGATAAACCGGTCATTTATATTGCCGGTAATCATGAGTTCTATGCTCATGAATATCAGCAAACCTTACATCTGATCCGCAAGCAATGCGAGGGCAGCAACGTCCGTTTTCTTGAGAACGACTGTTTTGTATTTCAAGGCGTGCGTTTTTTAGGATGTACCTTGTGGACCGATCTGTTTGTCGAAGGCGACAATAAAGCCGAGGCTTTGGGTAAGACGTTAAACGATTTCAGGCGTATTCAATTTGCCGAAAAACCTTTTGATGCCGCACTGTTTAGTCGATTGCATCAAAACTCAAAGACGTGGCTGGAACAAGAATTAGCCCAGCCGTTTTTCGGAAAAACTGTCGTGATAACTCATCATGCGCCTTCCTTATGGAGCTGGAATGATTCGACGCATGCGCTTAAGAAACTGGCTTATTGCAATGATATGAAGCCGTTGCTGTATGAATACGAGATTGCGGCCTGGATACACGGCCATGTTCACAGCACGATGGATTACCGCATAGCGGATGCCAGAATCTTATGTAATCCCAGGGGTTATGCCGGTAAAAAAATTGTCCCTCACTTTGATCAAAATAAAGTGCTGGAGATTTTGGAGTAAAGAAAAATATTCCATCAAACCCCTGATTTACCCGACGCGGTCAACAAGGGTGTGCAGGCTTTTCACTCACAAATAATTTTGCAAATCGATGATAAAAATCAATATTCGGCAAATGATGGCCGACAGTGGCGTAGCATTCGGTACCAGCGGTGCGCGCGGACTGGTTAGCCAAATGACAGATCAGGTTTGCATGGCTTATACGCTGGCATTTTTACAAGGTCTGGGCCTTGCCAAACCGGGGCAGAAAATCGCGTTAGGCATGGATTTGCGCCCGTCCAGTCCAACTATCGTTCAAGCTTGTGCGGCAGGTATTCACCAAGCCGGTTGCGAGGTGGATTTCTGCGGAGTGCTGCCGACTCCGGCGCTGGCTTTGTATGCTCTGGCGCAAGGTATTCCGGCA
>CAZJOY010000359.1:2112-3353 GCA_964547705.1 uncultured Methylobacter sp.
GCTGGCCTCAAGCAGCTGTTCGATCCGAACGGCGCCGAGGGTGAGATCAGCAAAGCGGACGAGGCGGCGATCACCCAAGCCGATGTCGAGTTGCAAGCAATTAGCGACGATACGGGGCTGCCAAGTATCAATTCTACTGCTTTGCAGCAATACCAACAGCGTTATACGAGCCTGTTTGCGGCCGATTTGCTGGCCGGCTGGCGAGTCGGCGTTTATGAGCATTCCAGCGCGGCCCGCGATTGTCTCCGTGATGTGTTGAGCGCTTTAGGCGCGGATGTGGTCAGCTTGGGACGCACCGATACCTTTGTGCCTCTGGATACCGAAGCGGTCAGCGAGGAAGACCGCCGACGCGGACTGGACTGGGCGGCAGAGCATCGTCTCGATGCGATTATTTCCACCGATGGCGACGGCGACCGGCCGCTGATTGCCGATGAGACCGGTCGCTGGCTGCGCGGCGACATTGTCGGCTTGTTGAGCGCGCGGTTTCTGGACGTCGATACTGTCGTTACACCGGTCAGTTGCAATACGGCGATAGAGGCATGCGGACTGTTCCGGCAGGTTATTCGCACCCGCATCGGTTCGCCATATGTGATTGCCGGTATGGAGCAGATGCTTGCTGCCGGCAGTTCCAGCGTAGTCGGTTTTGAAGCCAACGGCGGTTTTTTGATAGGGTGCGATTTGATGGTTGACGGGCAAAGGTTGGCTACGCTGCCGACTCGCGATGCGGTATTACCGGCTTTGGCTGTGCTGGCGATGGCCCGGAAACAGGGTGTCAAAGTATCGGCCTTACTGACCGGGTTGCCGCAACGTTATACCGCTAGCGACCGTTTGCAGGATTTTCCGGTTGCCAATAGCCGAGCGTTGCTGGATAGCTTACAAAACGATGACACCGCTTATCAAAATTTGTGGGGAGCTGAGCTGAGCGCGGTCGTCCGACGGGATTTGACCGATGGCCTGCGCCTGACTTTCACTAATGGCGAGTTCGTGCATTTGCGTCCGTCCGGCAACGCGCCCGAACTGCGCTGCTATGCGGAAGCCAACGACATCGAACGAGCACAAGCGCTGGTTACATTGACGTTACAGCGTATTGCCGAAGATTATAGAAGCCTAATCTGATTAAGCGATATCGATAATGGCAGACGCTAATATCTTAAAGATGGAACTCGGCAATTGCTCCTGCATTGCTCTACCTCCCCACATCCCTGAGGGTCGTACCTCCTGCATAACCCACAGGGATGTGG
>CAZJOY010000360.1:0-3335 GCA_964547705.1 uncultured Methylobacter sp.
ACAAGAGCGTGGGAACGATGTGGTTTAACTATTTTCGTGCCTTTCGTGCTTTTCGTGGACTACGCTTTTTTATCATCTGTATGCGTAACATCAGGTATTAAGTAAAACACGCCGTGTTCCATGCTTAACATCAATAATGTAGGCAAGTCTGTCCTATGCAGAAAATATTTTTTTTACTGTGATCTCGAATATCGTTAAGCTCCAAGTTAAGTCCACATAATAAAAAATCAAAGAGGGCGGATAATGTTAGTCGAGCGTTTGTCATTCAATCAAAAAATCATCATCTTAGTGATTTTTCCTCTGTTAGGGTTGCTGGGTTTGTCCGCATTTACCATTACACAGCAATTTAAAGCAATGTCGGCGGCTGATAAGGTCAATGAGCTGGCTATATTTTCGTTCCATGCCAGTGCCTTGGTGCATGAATTGCAAAAAGAGCGTGGCATGTCGGCAGGTTTTCTGGGCAGCAAAGGCCAGCAGTTCCAGCGAGAATTATTGGCTCAGCAGCAGTTAAGCACACAAAAACTGTATACCTTGCAGGAAAATTTGCAGAGTTTAGCTATTCAATCTGATCCACGCATTGCAGAGGGCTTGCGTAAGGTGTTGGGGGAGTTGGAGCGATTGACAGGAATGCGTAAGAATATTATCAACTTATCTGCGCCTGCCGCTCAGGCGATTGGCTATTATTCAGACGTTAACGGGCAGTTCCTGGATATTATTTCTTATTTGCCTCAGCTGAGTCTTGATACGGCCATGAGTGCGCAATTGTCGGCTTATGCTAATTTTCTTAAAAGCAAAGAGCGGGCTGGTATTGAACGAGCGATTTTGTCGAATACATTCGCCATGGATCATTTTGGGCCTGGGATGTATGAACGTTTAGTCAGCTTGATTGCTACTCAAAACACATTTATGGACGTGTTTTTATCATTTGCCGATCAGCCGGCACAGCAGTTTTATCAACAAACCCTCAATGGCCAATATGCTGACGAAACCCAGCGGATGCGTGGAATCGCTCTCAAACAGGCAGACCAGGGCCAGTTCGCTGTTGATGCAAAATACTGGTTTAGTATGCAAACCGGTAAGATCGATTTGTTGAAAAAAGTAGAGGATCATTTAGCCTCATTGTTTTTTGAGAAAACCAGCGCGTTAAAAAATCAGGCTGCAACCTACTTAACTCTGATCAGTGTTACGGTCAGTTTACTGATATTTTTAGCATTAAGTTTGTTTTTCATTTTGCGGCGGGATATTGCCTGTCAACTAGGCGGCGAACCTTCCGAAGTATATAGAATGGCGGAGAATATTGCCGAAGGCCATTTATTGCAGCATAACGATCATCAGCGCCATCAGGGCATTTTCGCGGCAATGCGCATGATGGAGTCGCGGTTAAACGGCATTATTAAAACAATACATGGATGCGCCCAACAGATTTTAGATGCTGCACAAGAAACCAGTTCGGCAGCGGGATCGCTGAGCCAAAGCACCTGTCAGCAAGCAGCCAGTATCGATCAAACGACTGAGTCAGTCGATGAATTGCGTAGTTCAATTGAACATAATTTCGCCAATGCTCAAGCGACTGAAAAAATTGCGCAAACCTGTGCTGACTCGGCTAAACAAGGCTATCAGGTGGTTGAAGAAGTTGTAGACGCTATGGAGAAAATCAGCGAGAAAATCGGTTTGATTGAGGATATTGCTTATCAGACTAATATTTTGGCACTTAATGCCTCTATTGAAGCGGCCAGAGCCGGTAGCCATGGTTTGGGTTTTTCAGTGGTTGCCACTGAAGTCCGTAAATTGGCCGGGCGCAGTCATGATTCGGCCAAAGAAATTCGCAACTTAATTACGGCATCGGAACAGGTAACGCAAAAGGTTGAGCAATTATTTACCAGTATGTTGCCGGACATTTTGAAAACCGCCACGCTGGTTCAGAAAATCAGCACTACGTCGGATGAGCAAGCGACAGCAATTAAACAGATTAGCGGGGTAATGAAGCAACTTGATGAAGTCACTCAGCGTAATGCGGCAGCATCGGAACAATTGTCGGCAACTGCGCATATGTTGAATGACCAGAGCCAGATTTTGAATCACGAAATCGGTTTTTTTAAATTAGGTTGAAGGTCTGTAACCTGATTTAGATAAAGACGTGAACAGTAATTCAATTAAATGACATGGCCACGAAGAGAATGAAGCTTGATCCTCCTCTCTTCGTGACAAATAAAGCGTTTAAGCCAGCTTAGCTTTCAAAAAGTCAATAACATCCGCAAACGGAATTTCCTCGTTTGCGTCAGCGGTCCTGGCCTTGTATTCAACCGTGCCGGAATCCAGTCCGCGATCACCGACTACGATGCAATGCGGGATGCCGATCAGTTCCATGTCTGAAAACATGAATCCGGCGCGGACTTTCCTGTCATCGAATAACACCTCAATTCCAGCAGCCAGCAAGTCCTGATACAACTTTTCCGAAGCTTCTTTCAGGCGTTCGGATTTGTGCATGTTCATCGGGCAGAGCGCGACTTGGAAAGGCGCAAGATTGGCCGGCCAGATGATGCCTTTATCGTCATGATTCTGTTCGATCGCTGCCGCAACGACGCGGGAAATGCCGATGCCGTAACAACCCATGATCATGATCTGGTTTTTGCCGCCTTCATTGATGACGCCGGCTTTCATCGATTCGCTGTACTTGGTGCCCAACTGGAAAATATGGCCGACTTCAATGCCGCGCGCCAACGTGATCTGGCCTTTGCCGTACGGGCTGGGATCGCCTTCAACCACTACACGCAGGTCTGCAACGTGGTCAGGAACGGGCAAGTCGCGTTCCCAGTTGACACCTTTATAATGCTTGCCGTCCTGGTTTGCTCCGCAAACGAAATCGGACATTAAGGTTACGCTACGGTCGGCAATGATTTTGATGTTTAAGCCTATCGGGCCGATAGAGCCGGGTTTACAGTTGCAAACGCTAGCAACTTCCTCGTCGCTGGCGAATTGGAGTGGGGAAGCGATGCCGTCAATCTTGATTGCTTTGATCTCGTTAAGGTTATGGTCGCCTCTTAACAGCAGCGCAACCAGCGTGTCTTCTTCGCCTCTAACGATCAAAGTCTTCAGGCATTGTGTGGCGGGAATGCTTAAAAAACCGCAGACTTCCTCTATGCTGTGCTGGTTGGGCGTATCGATCAGCGTCAATGCTTCGGTAGCTACACCTCGAGAGCCGACAGGCGCCACTGCTTCGGCTTTTTCAACATTGGCGGCATATTCGCTGTCGGTTGAGAACGCAATCGCATCTTCGCCCGAATCGGCCAAGACATGAAATTCATGCGATACCGCGCCGCCGATCGAACCGGAAT
>CAZJOY010000361.1:0-3320 GCA_964547705.1 uncultured Methylobacter sp.
TGTAAATCCGGCCTTTAGATACGGCAATAGTGATCATAGTCTTACCTTGGGACGCGGCGTATCGTCGCACCTAATTGGGAAAGTTTTTCTTCGATATGGTCATAACCCCGGTCGATATGGTAAATACGGTCAACCAATGTATCTCCTTCGGCTACCAGCGCCGCAATCACAAGACTTGCCGACGCTCTTAAATCCGTGGCCATAACCGGTGCGCCTGTCAACTTGCTGGCGCCGGTGCAGATCGCGGTATTCGATTCCAGCTTAATGTCGGCGCCCATGCGCTGTAACTCTTGGACATGCATGAAGCGATTTTCAAAGACTGTTTCGGTGATAATGCCGACCCCGTCAGCGATAGTGTTCATGGCGGTGAACTGTGCTTGCATATCGGTTGGGAAAGCAGGGTATGGCGAGGTACGGACCGAAACCGCTTTCGGTTTTTTACCATGCATATCCAGCTTGATCCAGTCTTCGCCGGTGGTTATATCGGCACCGGCTTCAACCAGTTTTTCCAGTACCGAATCGAGAATATCGGGACGGGTGTTTTTTAGTTTAATGCTTCCGCCGGTAATGGCTGCAGCAATCAGGTAGGTGCCGGTTTCGATACGGTCGGGAAGGATATCGTAGTGGACGCTGTCAACTCCCAGCTTTTCTACACCTTCAATAACCAATACATCGCTACCTATGCCGGTGATTTTTGCGCCCATTTTGTTAAGGAAGTGGGCCAAATCGGTGACTTCGGGTTCCTTGGCGGCATTTTCAATAATCGTAGTGCCTTCGGCTAATACCGCCGCCATCAGTAAGTTCTCTGTGCCGGTAACAGTAATTTGTTCCAGGACCAAGCGGCAGCCTTTCAGTCGAGACGCTTTGGCGTGGATAAAACCGTTTTCGACAGTGATGTCTGCGCCCATTTTCAACAGGCCGTTAAGGTGAATATCAACAGGACGCGAGCCGATTGCACAGCCGCCGGGCAATGATACATGGGCTTCGCCGAATCGAGCGACTAAAGGCCCTAAGACCAATATAGAAGCGCGCATGGTCCTGACCAGCTCATAAGGTGCGACAAAGCTGTTGATCGTGCTGGAATCGACTTCGATATTCATCTTCTCGTCAACGGTCAGATGAACACCCATGCGGCCCAGCAGTTCCATGGTTGTGGTAATGTCGTGGAGGTGCGGTATGTTGCCGACGCTAACCGGCGATTCCGAAAGTAATGTGGCCGCCAGAATCGGCAGAGCGGCATTTTTTGCGCCGGAAATACGCAGTTCTCCAGAGAGTTTTGCGCCGCCGGTAATAATTAGTTTATCCATATAAATTAAGGCTAAGGGTTGAAGGGTTAAGAGCTAACAAAGGTATTAGATTTTATATACCTTTGTCTTTAGCTTCTGTTATTAATCGGTTTGAACTGCAAAATGGCTCGATTGATCAAAGCCGCTGAGTTTGGCAAGATTAAACAATTGTTCGGGAATATTTTTAAAACTTAACTGTGTTCTATTGTGCCGGGCATATTTTATCCATTCAATCATTAGAGCTAGTCCCGCACTGTCTGTATTGGCAACACCGCTTAGATCAACGGTCACTTCAGATGCCGATTTCAAGAAAGAAAATGACTTAAGCGTTTGTTTATCGATGGTTGCAAAGGTTAAATCGCCATCAATAACGAAGTGTCTGGGTCCTTGCTTAATGATGTTCAGACGGCTCACTTTTTTTCTTCCGCAGATTTAAACAGGAACTGACCAAGAGCCTTTTCCAGAATGATGGCGGATTGTGTGATTTCGATTTTCCCCCCCTCTTTTAAATATTCATCCGAACCGCCCGCTTCCAGGTTGACGTATTGTTCGCCTAACAGCCCGGCAGTAAAGACGCTGGCGGTGGTGTCTTCCGGTAGCGTATTGTATTGCTTGTCAATGCTCAGCTTTACAACGGACTCGTAGGTTTTAGGGTCGAAGCTGATTGAGCTGACTTGACCGATTTTAACGCCGGCCGATGAAACCGGTGATTTAACTTTCAGGCCGCCGGAGTTTTCAAAACGGGCAGTAATCGTGTAACTGTCACGTTCGGTAAAAGAACTTAAGTTACTCACTTGTAAAGCAAGAAAAAACAACCCGACAATGCCTGAGGCGACAAAAAGTCCGACAAGTGTGTCCTGGGTATTGGTGTGTTGCATGTTAATTATCTCCAAACATGAGTGCGGTCAGAATAAAGTCCAAACCTAAAATACTAAAAGCTGAATTAACTACGGTACGTGTGGTGGCCCGGCTGACCCCTTCGGAAGTCGGAATAGCGTCATAGCCTTCGAATAGTGCTATCCAGGAGGCGACAAAACCGAATACGATGCTTTTTATAACACCATTGATAATGTCATCCTGAAAGTCCAGGTTGGCTTGCATTTGCGACCAGTAAGCGCCCTCATCAACGCCCAGCATGCCTGAGCCGACCATTTGTCCGCCGATAATTCCTACCGCACTGAACAATGCCGCCAGTAAAGGCATCGATAATAATCCGGCCAAAAAGCGGGGAGAGATAATACGTTTGATCGGGTCGACGGCCATCATTTCCATGCCCGACAACTGCTCGGTCGCTTTCATCAGGCCAATTTCCGCCGTTAATGCGGAGCCGGCTCTGCCTGCAAATAACAGTGCAGAAACAACAGGGCCAAGTTCCCTGACCAGAGAAGCGGCAACCATGACGCCCAGCGTTTCTTCGGCGCCGAAATCGGAAAGTATGTAATAGCCTTGCAGGCCCAAAACCATGCCGACAAACAGTCCGGATATAGTAATAATCAGGAAAGATAATACCCCGACCGAATACATCTGGTTAAGCAGTAATCGGGGGCGAGGCAACACGCTGAGTATGCCGGAAATAGTCTGGATCAGGAAAAACGTACCACGTCCAAGCTTGGTAAAACCGGTGCGGGTGTTTTTGCCCAATTGTTGTAAGAATTCAATCATTTTATTATTTGTTTTACACAGTCAGTGTTGTCGTTATTAAGGAGCAAAATTTTGCCTTGGACCTTAATAACGTTTTCCTGTCGATAACAAGTCATCGACATAATCTTTTGCCGGATAATGAAAATGCGCCGGGCCATCGGCAGCGCCGGTCATGAACTGCTGCACCCAGTCGGAATCGGATTGCTCGATTTCTTTCGGTGTGCCCTGGCCGACAATTTTGCCCTCTGCAATGACATAAATATAATCAGCGATGGCCGCTGTTTCCTGGACGTCATGAGAAACAATGATGCTGGTTAAGCCTAAGATAGTGTTCAGCGACTTGATCAGGTGAACCAAAGCCCCTTTGGAAATAGGGTCTTGGCCGGTGAAAGG
>CAZJOY010000362.1:0-3300 GCA_964547705.1 uncultured Methylobacter sp.
CATGTGTTTTTGATCGGCATCGAAGAAAATATCCTACCCCATCAAAACAGCATCGAAACCGACAACATAGAAGAAGAACGCCGCCTGGCCTACGTCGGCATCACTCGCGCCCAGCGCACCTGCACCTTTAGCTACTGCACGCATCGCAAACGTTACGGCGAAATCGCCGAATGCGAGCCCAGCCGGTTTTTAAGCGAACTACCCGAAGACGATTTGGAATGGGTTAACAAAAAACAGCTGGACCCGGAAGTGATTAAAGAGCGCGGCAAAGCCAGTCTGGCGCATTTGAAAACAATGTTGTCGTAATTACAGCGCCGATCGGTTAGAATACAACTTACGCGCCCGTAGCTCAGCTGGATAGAGTACAGCCCTCCGAAGGCTGTGGTCGGACGTTCGAATCGTCTCGGGCGCGCCATTTATGTATAATTATTCTTCGCTTTTAACCGTCATCTGTATAAGACAAACTTGTAGAGTTTCGGATGCTGACATACCATTCGCTATAGAGCGCCTGATGGGGCAATATTTACCAGCCGACTTTCCAAGCCGAATTGTAAGTGACTGGAGAGTCGCTCATAGTTGCACTACAACAAAAAGGGCTTATTAATTCGCCGCTCGCTAAGTATGTAAGCGATATATCCTGATTGATCCCACGCAACTCAGAATAACAATATTGGAAATACTCGGACGTAGGTCAACTCAGCCTGAAATCTTGTTGATTGCCAATGAAATATCTTCGTCTTGCCCGGAGTAGTTCCTGCATATGGAGTTGTATTTGGGAAGGTCGTGTTAACCAATGTGATCGTGCTACATCAAAAAATAGCAGTGTAACTGACTAATCTATTGGATTTTTTTGTGCATTAGTAATTACCCGTAAGATCTAAGCGGCTACTCTCTACTGCTGATTAAAACTTATTTTAGGAATCAATAACTAGCAAAATAAAACTTGGGAGCCGAGTAATAGGCTACTTTTAGGGTAATAAATTGCGCTTATAAGCCGAATGCTGTAAATTTTACTAAGTATACAGGGGGCCTACCTATGAAAAAAAATAAATTAGTTATATTCACGATTGCAATGCTAGCTATATCACAGGCACAGTCGGAACCTGCGGTGCCGGGATCCGGTGGATCATCGTCAGGATCCCAGAGGATAGAAGTGCATCCAACTGCTTGGACTCAGCTCGAGTTAAAAGGAGCCGATAAGGATTTAGGAAGCAAAATTGCCGCCCAAATAACGGCAAATCCTGCAAATGCTGCGGCTCTTGTAGCGGCGTTAATAGCTGCCAACCCTGAGCATGCGGAAGCCATTGCTCAAGCTGCTCTTGTTACCTTGGATGTGAAATCTGCTGCAGTTATTACCGCAGCAGCAGTCAGTGCAGCGCCAAGTTCCGCAGCAGCTATTACCAAAGCTGCGGTCACTATTGTGCCGAGTTCTGCGGCGGCTATCACTAAAGCAGCGGTCAATGCGGCCCCCAGTCTTGCCGTAGCGATAACCACGGCAGCGGTCAGTGCCGCCCCTCAATCATCATCGTCTATTGTCGTTGCCGTTGTTGGCTTGATTAACAGTTCAGCGGAACGCAACTTTTCTCAATCGGAATCCACGACATCCAATACTGCCGTCAAACAAAACATTATCACTGCGGTTTTAGAAAACACGCTCAAAGGGTGTAAGGACGACCAGTGCAAAGTCGATGCTGCGGTTGAAGCCGTAAAGCAAGGCGGTAATAGCCCGGATTTAGGAGCGACGCTTGCCGGAGAGATCATTAAAACGGTAATAGCCAATAATCCTGACAACTCTAAATTAGAGCAGGCCCTCACCAAAGAAATAAAGACTCCGGCTAGTCCAAGTTAATTGCATTGCCCGATTTTGAAAAATATTCCTTCGTTAAAACCAAATAGTTACCATGAATAAAAAAAATAATCTGTTGGTCGCTTTGTTAAGCGTTGTATGTTGCGTCCCTGCGTTGGCTTATGACAGTAAAGACGATGAGGAAGCGAACAAGGAACGTCAAAGTTCCGAGTATGCGCGCAGAGGCATACACATGAGTTCTTTTGTTCTTTCGCCCAAATTGGACGTTGATAACCAGTACGACACCAATATTTATAAGCAAGATAAAAGCCTAAATCCGGTAGATAGCTATGTCGCGCATTTTAGGCCCGGATTAAATGTGCGTTCGGACTGGAATCAACACGCGCTTAACTTGATGTTTGATTCTGATATTACGCAGTACGCCACCCAAGGTGACCAAAATAATTACGAAGACCTGTTCACCCGTTTGGACGGAAGACTGGATGTCTTACGCGATAGCCACTTTGATGCGGGCTTCAACTATAACAGCGTACATGAAGATCGGGGGTCGCCTGATCAGATTGCCGGTAGAGCTCCAACTTTTTATGACACTAAAGCGATAGATGCATTTTATACGCATAAACTAAACCGGGTATCGTTCAAGGGCGGATTGGATACTATTCGCTATGACTATCAGGATGTATCGACTTCGCTTAATACCGTGTTAGCAATGAGTTCTCGTAACCATTGGGAATATCTACCCTCGATCCGTTTGGGTTATGAAATCCAGCCGGAATATGAAGCTTACGTAAAGTTCGTTTATAAAAAGGCCGATTATGATAGTTTGGTTAGATCTAATGGCGCCGGCGTCGCTTATAACCGTAATTCGTCCGGCTTCAATGCATTAGGCGGCTTGGCATTTGAGTTGACCTCGTTGGTTACCGGTGACATGTCTGTCGGTTATTTGCAGCGCGATTATGATGATTCCCGCTTATCGAGCATTTCAGGGATTAACGGTTTTGTTAATTTGAAATGGCGGCCGACATTGTTGACCACTCTCACCGGCACATTAAGTCATGATATTAATGAAACCACGCAGGCAGGCGTGGCGGGTGTTTTAGCAACGGGTATAAAACTAGGCGCTGAGCATGAGTTGATGCGTAATGTCATTCTTAGCGCAGGCGGCAGTTTTGCCAATAATGACTATCAAGGCTTTGTGGCTCCTCATCTTGTTAGTCGTAACGATAAGGTTTACGGCGGTAATGTGGCCGCTAAATATCTGCTGAATAGAAACTTATCCGCAGCCCTGTCATATAATTACCAAAGCCGTGATGTAAACTATCTGTTTAGCAATTATGAAGTGCATCAAGTCATGCTTAATTTGAGAGGGGAGTTTTAAAATAAAGTTGAGTTGAGCAGCTCGCCTGCTCAAACGAAACTTATGCCCTCTGGGTATAAAGCTGAGTTGAGCAGCTTGTCTGCTCAAACGAAACTTATGCCCTCTGGGTATAAGC
>CAZJOY010000363.1:0-3284 GCA_964547705.1 uncultured Methylobacter sp.
TGTTGGCGCCTGAAATTAAAGAACAGATTGTCGGTCTTGCCGAAGTGCGCGATGTATTCAGATCGCCGAAATTCGGTGCGATTGCCGGTTGTATGGTTGTTGACGGCTATGTGAAGAGAAATCTGCCGATTCGGGTCCTGCGTAATAATGTCGTGATTTATGAAGGACAGCTGGAATCTTTACGCCGTTTCAAAGACGATGCGGCCGAAGTCAAGATGGGCATGGAGTGCGGTATCGGTGTGAAGAACTACAACGATGTACAGCCTGGTGATCAGATCGAAGTGTTTGAACGTATAGAAGTTAGACGGGAAATATAAATCTTATGGCAAAAGAATTTGGCCGTAATGACCGCGTTTCATCGCAAATGCAGAAGGAACTGTCTTTGGTTTTGCAACGGGATATTGATGACTCCAGGCTGGGCTTTGTTACTATCAATGAAGTTGTAGTGACAAAAGACCTTGCTGTGGCAAAAGTGTATGTCACGGTATTGAATGTTGATGAGCAAGGCAAAAAAGCCAACGTTAAATTGCTTAATGAGTTGGCGCCTGTTATTCGACATCAATTAGCTAAGAGGATGCGCTTAAGGCATATTTCCGATTTGCGTTTTTACTATGACGATTCATTTGATACCGGTATGCGGGTGTCGGAACTTTTAAGCGGTTTGGATAAGCCCATCGACTCCGCTCAGGACGGGCACGACGAAGACAAAGGCTAGTCTAGATGAGTAAACGCAAGTCCGGGCGCAATATTCACGGCATATTGCTGTTAGATAAGCGCTTGGGCATATCTTCAAACAAAGCCTTGCAGGAAGTCAGACGCTTGTTTAATGCTAATAAAGCAGGACATACCGGTAGCCTTGATCCTTTGGCCACCGGTCTGTTGCCGCTTTGTTTTGGTGAAGCGACCAAGGTGTCGGCATTGATGCTGGATGACAATAAACGCTATCAGGTGGTTGTTCAACTTGGGGTTATGACCGATACCGGAGATCGGGAAGGTGCGATCATAGAGACCAAGCAGGTGCCTGTGCTATCCATCGACGACATAAATTCCTGCCTGAAAAAATTCACCGGTGAAATTGACCAAGTTCCGCCGATGTATTCGGCTTTAAAGCAGAATGGTAAAAAGCTTTACGAATTAGCGCGGGAAGGCAAGACTGTCGAGCGTAAAGCCAGGCGTATTACTATATTCGAACTGAAGCTGTTAACGGATTCAGAAGCTTTAGCTTTGGAGCCTGATCAATTGACGCTGGATGTGTTCTGCTCAAAAGGCACTTACATCCGTTCGTTGGTAGAAGACATCGGCCATTACTTAGGATGCGGCGGTACGGTAAAGGAATTACGCCGATTGGAAGCGGGGCAGTTCAGCATTGAAGATGCCAAAACTATTGAGCAGTTGATGGAAATGGATCAGCAAAGCTTGTTCCAATGTCTGATTAATGTCGACAAGCCGCTGGAGGCGCTGCCTGCTGTGCAGTTATCTGATGCACAAACGATCTGCATAAAATACGGCCAGTCGCTCGATTTTTCGCCTGTCGACGAGCGTGGGGCGAGCACGGCGAGCGAAAGCCCGGAAAGGGGGCAAGGTACAGTGCGCATGTATCATGATACGGTCTTTTTAGGTTTGGGAGAAATGCTAATAAATGGTAAACTAGCGCCTAAAAAATTGTTTAATATGAGTAATGAATCGGCCTGAACTATATGTGTTCAGGCAGTAAAGAATACATCTGTTTCTACACCCTATCGCGGAAACAGTGTACATAAAGGGTCGTCGCGTTGGCGGCTTTATTTTTAATTTTTAATCTAAATATAGGGATTACAAATGCCATTTACAGCAGAACAAAAAAAAGCGGTCGTTGAGGCCTATCGTCAATCAGAAACTGACACAGGTTCTCCTGAAGTACAGGTTGCTTTATTGACAGCGCATATTACGCATTTAACGCCGCATTTTGCAGAGCATAAAAAAGACAACCATTCACGTCGTGGATTGTTGCGCATGGTTAACCAACGTCGTAAGTTGCTGGATTATCTGAGAAAGAAAGACCTAAATCGTTACCGTAATTTGATTGAACGTCTCGGATTACGTAAGTAATAGCACAAAGAAACGGCACAGACCTCTTGTGCCGTTTCTGCTTTAACATTTCATGGATTGAACAAATTTTTAAACAACCTCTACACAAAGGAACCTTATAGTGAATCCTATCAGGAAAGAATTTCAGTACGGCGATCGGCTCGTTAAATTAGAAACTGGTGAAGTAGCACGTCAAGCAGACGGTGCTGTCATGATCGATGTAGATGGTACGACACTGTTAGTCACCGTCGTCGGTAAAAAACAGGCAAATGGCGGCGATTTTTTTCCATTAACTGTTAACTATCAAGAAAAAGCTTATGCAGCCGGTAAAATCCCAGGCGGTTTTTTCAAAAGAGAAGGTCGTCCGAGCGAACTAGAGACTTTGACGTCTCGTTTGATTGATCGTCCTATCCGTCCTCTTTTTCCTGAGGGCTATACCGATGAAGTTCAAATTATTGCAACAGTCGTATCGTTAAATCCTGAAGTTAATCCCGAAATTCCTGCCTTATTAGGAGCCTCTGCTGCCTTGTCAGTTTCCGGTCTACCTTTTAACGGTCCGGTAGGCGCTGCTACTGTTGGATATAAAGACGGCGCATATCTATTAAATCCAACTTCGGATGCCTTAAAAGAATCGCAACTGGAATTGGTCGTTGCGGGAACCGCACACGCCGTATTAATGGTGGAGTCCGAAGCTAAAAACCTATCCGAAGAAGTGATGTTGGGTGCGGTTTTATTCGGCCACGAACAAATGCAGGTCGCCATTAACGCTATTAACGAATTCGCAGCGGCTGCCGGTAGAGGTGTTGTGGAGTGGGTCGCTCCCGAAGTTAACGCCGAACTTAAAAAACTGGTAACTGCAGAAGTTGAAGCGGACATAAAAGCCGCTTATCAAGTTGCGGAAAAACTGGTTAGACAAGAAAAACTGAAAGTAATCAGGGATGCAGCGGTTGAAAAGTTGGTCGCAAACGGTGAATATGCAGAAAGCGATATACGTGGCATTATTGAACACTTGGAATATCGCATCGTTCGTAATGCTATTCTTAACGAAAGCAAACGTATTGATGGACGTGAATTAGATAAGATCAGACCAATCACGATCAGAACCGGCGTATTACCTAGAACTCATGGTTCGGCATTGTTTACCCGTGGCGAAACTCAAGCTTTAGTCGTTGCAACTTTGGGTACTGATCGTGATGCGCAAATTATTGATGCGCTAG
>CAZJOY010000364.1:0-3279 GCA_964547705.1 uncultured Methylobacter sp.
TTGTGCTCTACCACTGAGCTATTCCCGCGCTTCAATTTATTTGCTCATTATAAGCCTTTTTTAGATCTTGTCAATTTTTTTATTGAACATCAATTGCCAAAACCCAACCCGAACTGCCTTTGCATTCGCCATCCTCAACCTGGACTTTAACAAATGCATTTTTCTTTCCTGCAAAATCCTGAAATTCTTGAACAGTTACCGGTGTGCCTTGTGCTATACGTCTGCAAGACTCAACCTTGCCTTTTTCTACATCTTCACTATCATCAAATGCCGCGATAGCGCCAGGCACAGCAACTAATTGAATAGGTGACTCAACTTCATAAGTATTAGGATTTTTCAAAACGTAACGCTGCCCTGTAACAAGGCTTTTTGGCGAAGAACTGGAAATAATACCTGAATCACCGCCACTCATCATCATAACAATGAACAGGAAGACTACGCCTCCAATAATGCCAAAAAATACTTTTGGATTGTTTTCTTTTAAATCCATCATTACTGAAAACAGCTTACCAGCCGTTTCTTTTGCTGCATCTACCGATTTTTTAGCGTTTTCTTCATTACTCATTTCTTATCCTCACGATTGTAATTTTTTATTATTTTCAGGTTCCAGCTCAAAACATATTACCTGATTGTCTCGGTAACTCATATACATAAACAACGTCATTATAAGTTAACGCTCTTAGTTTTATTTATATCTACTTCATATTAAAGTGACAACTTACATTAATAATCAACTTGACATGCCAACTTACCACGATAAAAAAACTTTTCAAGTGCTATATGCATATAGCACTACTATTCCAGCCGGATAAGCTCTCTAAATAAAATCGTATCCTTTTTTAGCTTGTGGCGATACGGGCTTACTCTTTTCCGCTACCCGTCGGCATTCAAACTGCCAGTAACCCAACCCAACATTCTTCCTGTTACTCAATACGACAGGAAAGTCTTCGCTATTCATAAACATCCGAATGACTTCATCATCTTTAAGCATAAAACTATCCGTAACGATATAGCTTTTTTCATATTCCAATTCCTTTGCACTATAAAATAGTCCTTTTTGTGGAGTATCCTTTCCCAATTCATCCAGATGAACATAGGTGACTGCAGCGGATTGATGAGCCAATAACTGCATACCAAAGTTTATTCTGCCGCTTTGTTTATCGACAATAACCTTGTTGACAATCCCTAGTGATCGCTTGTGCTCAGGGCTGTCTATTTTTCTAAAACTGACCAAGCTCCCAACCGATAAAACGCCGGTTTGTTTGAAAACACCGGATAATAATCTATCAGAAGCCGATTGAACGTGAAACTCCAGCTCTTTTCCAGCAACGAATTCCAGCGCACTTTGCAGTTCATGAGTTGATTCCAAGCCTACAGCAATATATCGATCCGCCCTATCGCTAAAAAAAGGTACGCCCTGCAAATCGATCCCCAGCCATCTTTGTTCAAGATAATCGAGTAATTCCGCAGCTGGCTTTCCGATGTCATTTTTTAATACATGCATCGAACTGAACCTTGCCTCCGCTGCATTGATCAATTTTTCTTTTTGCTTAAAAGCCTTGAACAATTTGGTAAAGTCCAAATACAGCGTTGACGAGTCGTTTTTAGCACTGACATCGAATTGGCAATGCGGCGCTTTATCCTCATCCATTAAGACAATACACTGTATTTGCTGACCATTTACCGGTTCTTTTTTTAGACTGACTAAAGAACCTATGGTCTCTATAAAACTATAAACCAACAAAAGTTCCTTTTGCATTAGGCCGGTCGGATCGGCAAGGCTGAGCAAGAGTATCTGCCGATAACAATCTTCAGGACTACTGGATTTACTGGATTGGCCTATATCATTGGCAACCTTGGTCGTGCTGTTCTTTATTTTTACGCTCAGATTGTAAAGCGAATGTAAATCTATCCATACCCAATCAGGTATCGGCATTCCCATAATAAAATGACTGACGATAATGCCGCTTAATCCTTTAATGCAGCGCTGGATGGCTAACGCTGCATTCTTTCCCTGGAACCAGCCCACGCCCCTCTTGGTTAGCTCCTTAAGCACCATCCAATAGCCGATCGTGAATTCCTTTTCAATCGAGATCAATACCGTCAAAATCTTCTTATCATTATCCTCTTTGGGAAAACCCGTTTTAATCAGTCTGGATCGAAGATAATCTTCAATAACATGGACGCTTGGGCTTAAAAGTTCCAACGCATCGAGCCTTAACTGGATGCTCATTTCAACGGTATTAAAATCAATAAGGAAATCATGAAGCAAGCGAGTGGCTAGCCCAGGATTAGCAGTAGGCAGCTCAGACACCCAGTGTTGCAGCGCCTTTACTTCAAATTCTTTCAGGCGCTGAGGATTATTTTGTTGCGTTGGAATAACCAGAAAAAAAGAGTTCTTCACATACTCACCGAATTGATTTTAATACTTTGCATGATTTAACAAAAACTTGCGATGATGCCGTTTGTCAGTATCACAATCCATTGTTAAAAACATCAAGCCCCACCTTTTCTCATCATCATTCCTTTTGATGGGTTATAGCCAATAATTGCAGCCGTCATGAATACGATAAAGGCCGCAAACGTATAAATAAAAGCATGGCTGTTAAATTGGCCGTACAGGGAAAAACGGATTAATTCAACGGCTTGGGAAAATGGGTTGTATTGCGCCAGATTATAAAGCAGGGCACTGGCCTCTTTGATTTTCCATAAAGGATACGTCTTTGCCCTTGATTGTTTTCGCAATAATAACGCTTGGCTTGCCATGCACGGCTCTTGCATGATTGAACGCCGCTTCCATCGCGTTAAAATCATGGCCGTCGATTTTCAGAACATCAAATCCAAAGGCACGGAACTTTTGGTCAATCGGCTCAGGGCCGCCGATTTCGCTTACCGGGCCGTCAATTTGAAGACCGTTGTTGTCGACAACGATACAAAGGTTGTCAAGCTCGTGGTGTGCAGCAAACATAGCCGCTTCCCAAACCTGACCCTCTTCGATTTCACCGTCAGCCAAAATGGAATAAACACGGTAGTCTTTCTTATCCAGCTTGGCGGCAACTGCCATACCGCAGGCAGCGGAAACGCCTGGAACTTTTCGGTCTTCTTGTCGAACTTCACGATCCCCGACTGGAACATGTGCGACAGCCACAGATTGCCTTGCGGATCGACTTCGAGGTCGAGCGCGCCCTTCGGGTAGTCGGGCCGCTGCACGGGGACGGCAAACTCGGTGTATTTGAGCGTACGCGGATCGAATTTGCCGAGAAACTGGTCTGGCACATG
>CAZJOY010000365.1:0-3266 GCA_964547705.1 uncultured Methylobacter sp.
TGTTCAACGATTATTACCAAGTGATTTTCCGCCGAGAAAAAGAGCGCAATATCCTTGCAGCCGAGTTGCTCAACACTTACCAGGCCGACATTGACGCCATCCATCAGCAAGTGGGTTTGCGCCTGCAAACTGTTTCAGAACAATCCGGCGGCACCGAAGCGCTACTGCCCCAAGTGCAGTTTGCGCAATTGGTGGAACAACGTTTAACCAAAGAAGGTCATGCCGGGAAAGAGGGCGAACGATTAAAACAAGAAATAATCGATGCGGCGCTGGAGCGATTGGTGTTTCTGGTGGCTCCTCAAGAAGATAAAGTGGGTTTTGAGATTCGTTCGTTGCAAGAGTTTATGGCTGCTGAGTGCCTGATGAACGGCAGCGATCAAGATGTCCGTCGCCGTTTGCGGGCAATTGCTCCCGCCGCCCACTGGCGTAACGTGTTTTTATTCGCCGCCGGGCGCTGTTTCCATGACAAGCAACACTTGCGTGATAGCCTGCACGCGTTGTGCTGCGAACTAAACGAAGGCGATGGCGTAGTCGGCGGCGGGGAGCTGGAAAAGGCTGTATTGTCGGGCTCCCGCTTGGCCTTGGATATACTGGAAGATGGTGCTGTGGCGAACCAGCCTGCCCAAATGAAGCTCTACGTCAGACTAGCTTTACGCCTGCTGGAATTGCCGCCCTGCATCGACCAGCTTCGATTGGCAAAGCTATACCAGTCAGATATGGTGGAGATATTTCAAACTGAAATTGAACATTGGTTGGCGCACGAAGAGCCCGAACGTCGATTTGGCGCTTGGCAAGTGTTGTTACAGCTGCTTAGTCAGGGTGTAAGTTGGGCACAATTCTTGGGCGAAAAATACTGGCCAGAAGATGCGGAAGCAGCCATACAGATCGTTAAAGCGAATGATGGAGTGGATGCGGGAGATTGGTTGGCCACGCAATGGCTTGATGCTGTCCCAAAAGTGTCCCCAGCAAAAGCCAATTTAGAGACGTTCCAATATGAGCGGTCAACTACATTCGAGAAGCTTATGAGCAATGCTGCTGAATGGTTGCGAGCTTTGTTGCACGATTCGCATCACAGCGACTTGGAGATACGGATCGAAGGAGTTGATGGTGATCGCTTTTGTTTGACACTACATAGTGTTTTCAGTAATAAAGATATAGCAATCTTGCCTGAGGAAGCGCTACCATCTGGAGCTTGCTGGGAATGGCGTTGGCTGGTTGCCGCGCAGAACTTTTCTCGTGATCCATCGAAGGAGCGGCTGGGTGAACTACTTTCGGGGTTAGTTACTGAAAAAGTGAATGATATTTGGCTGTCAATGGAGCCATTCATAGGCCAACTCCCTTGGCCTATACAATCTTGTATTATCGCCAGTAAACAAGGGTTTAACTTGTTGCAACTCAAAGATGCCGCACTATCAGGAATCCTAGGTGATCATCAGGACTGGCTATTGGCAGAGAAACGCTGGCAGGAATTAGGTCTAATCGGTGAAGATTTTTACTACAAACCAGAAGCCGATTTACCCTTCGATAAACAAATTGCCAATGTAGGGTTTCCCTTCATTGGTTCCGATGCCCGCTATAAATATACTGGTGATGCTTCTCCTATCACTTCTGTTATCGAAATGTTGTTCGGCTTGTGGCAATCATTACCTATATCTCCGAGTAAGCGGAGCCTCGCAAATGATCTTTTCTTTTTATTAGGAATCGCCGGGGAGGAGGGGGAGATACATGGCGAATTATCTGCCAGCGAATTACGTCATTTGATATCTGACGCTAAACGCAATCGAATGAATATATCGTTGCTTCGCGCGCTTCCAGATTATTTCTGGAAAGAACCTGAGAGTATTGAGGCGTTAGCAACGTTGGGAGAATGTGATAATTTAAGATGTCATGTGAAGTTCGGTTATTTCGGCAACCAATTGGAAAGCTTGGTTATGCAATACCCCCTTTTGGGAGGGCTTTGGCGTCTGCTGGCCGCTGCCTGTACTTTCGGTCATCGACCCAACTTAGCGGGTTTGCGGCCTGATCCCTTATCCTTTACCGATCCGCGCTATCAAGTAGCGGCACTACAAGTGCTAGTGGCTCAAGCACATTGGGACGAAAAGAAGGTTGTCTCCTTAGCTGGGCAACTGGCCTCACTAGGGAAAACCGTAGACAAAGCCATTGCCGATACCTTATCCATTATCGAAGAGGCTGAAATCACTGGGCGAGCTATGGAACTGTTCTTGGTCGCGCTTTTTAATGCACTACCACATAGTGCATGGCAAGACCGCCGCAATGTAATCAAAGCTATGCAGGAACAACAACGCCGACGCTTGTGCGATGCCGCGAATTTATTGTGATCCAGAAGAGAGTTTTATCACTTTAACGGAGTTTTACACATAAAGCTCCTCCACCACCAACGTCAAATCAATCGATTCCAACGTAACGCTCTGTTTTTCGGTGAAACTTTCGCGCTGCCAATCGCTTCGGCGGCGGTAAATTTCCAGGTAAGGCGAGTCTTGAGACAGTAGGACATACTCTTGTAAACGTTCAATCGTTTGATAAGCCATGAGCTTTTCGGTGCGGTCGGTTCGCTGGGTGGAATCGGACAGCACTTCGACAATCAAGCAAGGATGCTCATTGTAATAACGGTCTGTTTCTTCCTCGCAGGCGACTTGCACATCCGGGTAGTAAAAACGCACGTCGCCGCCGCGTTTGATTTTTACTTTCATGTCCGATTGAAACGGCTCGCAACGGGTGCCTTGCAAATGCCGATCAAGGCGAGCCATCAGGCGGCGTACCACGCGGTTATGATCGCGACTGGCTCCGGTCATTGCGTAAATCAGCCCATTAACAAACTCATGACGGGTGCCGGTATTGTTATCGTTTTCGATCAACAGATAAGCTTCGGGCGTGAGTATCGGAGCGGGTAGGGTGGATGCCGGATTAGTCATATTGGCTCCTCAAGCAGGTGAACGGTCAAGTTTTCGGTTTTGCGATTCAGTGTAGGGTACGCTGTGCGTACCATTTTATGATAACTCTTAATAAAGGTACGCACAGCGTACCCTACCTGAAGAACCGAAAATAGGACTATATTTAATCCGGCATCATTGACGGTAACTACGGCGCGTAATGCGTTTCAATATAGCGCTCAACAATTTCCTGGAACTCTTCGGCAATCCGGTCGCCTTTCAATGTCACGGTTTTTTCGCCGTCTTCATAAACCGGCGCTACCGGGGATTCGCCGGTGCCGGGCAAGCTGATACCGATATTGGCGCTTTTGCTTT
>CAZJOY010000366.1:0-3265 GCA_964547705.1 uncultured Methylobacter sp.
CCAGATTACCCAGCAAAATGCCAGCTCATCGGAAGAGTTGGCCGCCACCTCGGAACAGATGAGCGGACAGGCGGCGCAATTGCAAGAACTAATGGCGTTCTTTACTGTGGGCGATATGGCTGGTGCCGTACCCAAAGCTCCGAATGTCAAACCTTTCAAGCCCGTGGTTAAAAAGCCGGTCACCGCAAAAACCGTCCCTACCGAAGCCGGATATGTAGACTTCTAGGAGACAGTGATGAATACCATTGCACAAACGGTACAGCCGCTAGCGACCGTGACCGCCAGTCACGCGCTTGAGGAACCGTAGCAATACCTGACCTTTACGTTAACCGGCAAAACTTACGCCATCAGCATTCTGCATATCAAGTGAATCATTCATACGGCCAACTGACCGAAGTACCGCGGATGCCGGATTTTATCCGCGGCGTGATTAACCTGAGTGGAGCCGTGGTGCCGGTAATCGACCTGAGTGCTCGCTTCGGCAAGCAAGCCAATTCGATAGGGCTTCGATAGGGCGACGCAACTGCATCATTATTATTGAAGTGGTGATGGGACCGGAAACCCAGAATGTCGGGGTAATGGTGGATGCAGTGAACGCGGTGTTGAAGATTCCGGCCAGTGAGATCGATCCAGTGCCGACTTTCGGCACCAACATCCATGCCGATTTTATTTCCGGCATGGGCAAAATCAACGGCAAGTTTGTAATCATTCTGAATATTCAATACATATTGTCAATGGATGACCTGGCGATGCTGGCTACAGCGAGCACCTGCGACTGCCGAATTGAATCCGACCCAAACTGATTCGGCAATTAAGCCGCCTTTTCGTTCATTCAATATTCCTGCCATCCCCGATTAGTACATAGTACGTGCCGGCGGGCTGTACGGACAGATATTTACTCTTCAGCACGAAGCGTATCTTTCGCGTTTGATGCGCTTCACTTTATTCAACACATCCCACTGAACTGGATTTAAAGCTCCGAGAACACTCTTTTTCGGCATTGCTTGCCAAACGTTAACTTAGGATATAACCGGCAATGACTTCCCGATATGGATCGATGAAATTTTTCCGTTCGCCCTGCCCCTTCGACTACGCTCAGAATTAAAGGCCTTGTCGAAGCCTGTCATGAGCTTGTCGAATGAGGTAGGCGGAAAAAGTTCAGACCTACCGCGTCAAGCCGCTCATGCTTCGACAGGCTCAGCACGAACAGCTTGACGACCGAAAATAGCGATATCGGGAAGTTATTTTTAACCAAGTCCTTAATTCGGCAGTTTTTCCTCTTAATCTTCCAGTTATTCCTGTTGTTTTTAACAGAATTATCTTTCATATTTCAATACGTTAAACACAATCTCCAAGGAATATTGCGGGGCAATCACAAGCGACATATTCGATAATACAGATTCAAACGATCAAAACGATAAAAACGATTGACAGAATCGATATAATCGCTACACTATGCTCAAGCTCTTCGATTACATAATCGCAAACAAATTTGGGCCGGCATTTTTTAGGGCTTATGCCGGGTGATCTTTTAGTGCCACAGATACGCCAGGCAGTAGGCTACTCAGCATGACTGTTTACTTGCAAGCATATCCCGGCATCAATAACAAAAACCACTGATGGCGAACATGAACAATCGGCAGAATAACCGTATTGGATGAATGCCATCTTGGGCAGCGGTCATATCGGATTCGAGAGTTTATGTTCTGGGAGTTCGTGGCTCAGATAGAGCGCGAAAGGACGCAAGAGAGATGACAGGAACTGCAGCAACAAGAAATGCAGTGGATTTAGGCGAGGTAATAACATGTTTTCGAGGAAAATAATCATGAAACATTGGACATTAAGAGCGAAACTTATTGGTTTATTATCAGTGTCGCTAGCGGCGCTGGTTCTGGTTGGCGCAGTCGGCTGGATAGGTCTGGAAACCACAGCAGCCTCGTTGAGCGAAGTCGGTAAAAACCGGATGCCGTCGGTACTGGGCTTGGAAATCATCAACGAAGCACAGACGGCGGCGCGCTCTTCCGCCCGAAAAATAGCTCAGTATGAGAATGACTATAAAGCGCAAGGCCAGTTTGCCAAGATACAAAAAGATAATCAGGAAATATGGCAACGTATTGATGAGGGATTCAAGATCTACGAGCCGCTCCCGCAAGAACCCGAGGAAGCCGAAGTGTGGAAACAGTTCATCAAGGAGTGGAACGAGTGGAAAGCTTCGGATGCACTTATCGTAGAAGTCCTCGATACCCTGGTTAGCAACAAGGACGAGCAGAAACAAAAAGAGCTGTTTGTTAAATATTATCAGCTGCTGGACTCTTCACTGCCAGTTTATTCCAAAGCCGAAAACACGCTCGATAAGATCATCGATATGAACATCGGTTACGGTAACGATGCCGTGGCGACGGGAGACAAACAGGTCAGTTCATCAAAGACGATCATGTTGAGCTCGGCTTTGGCTCTACTGGTGACCCTGGCACTATTCGGACTGTGGATTTTACGCAGCATCTTGCAGCAATTGGGCGGCGAACCTTCGGTGGTGGCCGATATCGCCAACAAAATTGCGGTCGGAGACCTGTCTTCAGACATCAAGTTGAGCGCGGACGACACCACCAGCGTGATGAATGCGATGAAGCGTATGTCGGACTCTATCAAAGCACTAGTGGCAGACGCGACGGTGCTTTCCATTGCTGCTGTCGAAGGACGTCTGGATACCCGTGCGGATACGGCCAAACACCATGGCGACTTCCGCAAGATCGTTGAAGGCGTCAACGATACGTTGGATGGGGTTGTCGGCCCGGTTAATGATGTGATGGAATCGTTGGCCGCGATGGAACAAGGCGATCTGACCCGTACTGTCAATGGCGAATATCGCGGCAAATTGCGTGAGCTCCGCGACATGGTCAACAACACTATCAATAAGCTGTCCGGCGTGATTGGCGAGGTGCGCGGCGCCGCCGACGCCCTGTCCAGCGCATCGGAAGAAGTCAGCGCTACCGCGCAAAGCATGAGCCAGGCAACCAGCGAGCAGGCCGCATCGGTTGAAGAAACCAGCGCCTCCGTCGAGCAGATGTCGGCTTCGATCAGCCAAAACACTGAAAACGCCAAAGTCACTGACGGCATGGCGACCCAAGCCAGCAGCGAAGCCGTACAAGGCGGCGAAGCGGTTAAAGAGACCGTCAGCGCGATGAAGCAGATCGCCGGCAAAATCGGCATCATCGACGATATTGCCTACCAAACCAACTTGCTGGCCTTGAATGCGGCGATTGAA
>CAZJOY010000367.1:0-3239 GCA_964547705.1 uncultured Methylobacter sp.
GACTAATAACACCAACATGACATCGATATAAGGAACTACATTGATTTCCGCCATGGGCTTTCTGCGCCCATTTTTTCTACCTATTTCTGGCCCGCTCATTTTTGGTGTGCCTGCCGTTGCAACAACACGACGAACTCTTCAACAAAGAGCTCATACCGACCGGTTAACCTGTCCAATCGAGTAGAAAAACGGTTATAAGAAATAACGGCGGGGATCGCGGCAAATAAACCAATAGCAGTTGCGATTAACGCTTCAGCAATACCTGGCGCGACTTGCGCCAAAGTTGCCTGCTTGACATTACCCAATGACATGAACGAATTCATGATACCCCAGACAGTACCGAATAATCCGATGTAAGGACTGATCGAACCGACCGTGGCAAGAAACGCCAAATGCTCATCCAATCTTTCCAATTCACGTGATAATTCGATGCGCATAACCCGCTGTGCACTTTCCACCTGAACACCGGGTTCTACATTACCGGCTTGGCGCATGCGGGAGAATTCTTTATATCCAGCCAGGAAGATTTTCTCGATGCCTTCCGGCTCGAAATCCTTCGCTGCCAGCTTTCTATACAGATCGGCCAACACGACGCCGGACCAAAATTGCTCTTCAAATTCATCGGTTATTTCAACCGCCCGATTGAGCTCTTTACGCTTGGTAAAAATAAATGTCCAGGATGCGATCGATGCGGTCAGCAATGTCGCCATTACGAATTGAACAACAAAACTGGCTTCTTTGATTAGATGGAAAATTGATAAATCAGTGTTCATTCTTTTAATTGCTCTAATAATTTTTCAGGAATAGCTTTAGGACGCATAGTTTGTGCGTCCAAACAGGCGATTCGAATTATGCCCATGCATAAGACATCGTCACCTCGTGTAATAACTTGCTCGAATGTAAGACTGGCTTTTTTAGCAAGACTTACCTCCGCACTCACCTGTAATTGTTCATTAAACCGGGCGGGACTCAAATAATCGACCTGAACCGAGCGTACCGCAAAAAGAATGCCTTCGTTAGCAATCAGTTCATCCTGCTCATAACCCATTGCCCTGAGCATTTCGGTTCTGGCCCGCTCGAAAAACTTCAGATAGTTGGCATGAAACACCACTCTCCCTGCATCGGTATCCTCGTAATAAACGCGTACCGGCCAACTAAATCTTTTCATGTACGTTTGATTATTCAAACAAATCCTCAGTCATTCCCAATTGCTTTGGAGGCTGCAAGCCAAAATGCAAATAGGCGTGATGAGTAACCACTCGACCACGGGGAGTTCGCATAATAAATCCCTGCTGCAGTAGATACGGCTCCACGACATCTTCAATGGTACCCCGTTCTTCATTGATCGCAGCCGCCAGCGTGTCTAATCCGACAGGCCCTCCAGCAAAACTTTCAATCATTGCTAAGAGCAGTTTACGGTCTAATGAGTCAAAGCCGTTACTATCGACTTTTAACATTTCAAGAGCCTGAAAGGACAGCTCTCCAGTAATTGTGCCATTTCCTTTGACTTCCGCAAAGTCACGCACTCGTCGCAATAATCTGTTGGCAATTCGAGGCGTACCGCGAGAACGGCGTGCTATTTCATAGGCGCCCTGCGGCTCCATTGCAATACCCAACACATTGGCTGAACGCGTCACAATATTCGCCAATTCATCAATAGTGTAAAACTCTAAGCGCTGAACGATGCCGAACCGGTCTCGTAATGGAGAAGTCAGCAACCCAGCACGGGTAGTTGCGCCAACCAAGGTAAACGGAGGCAAATCCAGCTTAATGGAACGTGCGGCAGGGCCTTCACCAATCATAAGATCAAGCTGATAATCTTCCATGGCAGGATACAAAATCTCCTCAACCGCAGGGCTCAAGCGATGTATTTCATCGATAAACAGCACATCATGGGGTTCAAGATTGGTCAACAATGCTGCAAGATCGCCGGCTTTATCCAGCACAGGCCCGGATGTTTGACGAATTTTAACACACATTTCCGCTGCTATGATATTAGCCAGCGTCGTTTTGCCCAAGCCGGGAGGGCCGAAAATTAACACATGATCCAAGGCTTCCTGACGCGCCGTTGCCGCCTGAATAAATATCTCCATTTGCTCACGCAATTCTTTCTGGCCAATATAATCGGCCAAGCGCTTGGGCCGAATAGCTCTATCTTGCCGCTCTTCATCCGAATGACTGTGAGCGGTAACCATACGATCGCTTTCAATCATCTTATCGTACCTTGTAACGCTAAACGGATAATGTCTTCACAGCTTTTACCTTCTGCACTGATATTCTGCACCATTTTACTGGCATCCAACGGCTTGTAGCCTAGCGAACACAAGGCGCTGATAGCTTCCTGTTTTGGATTATTGAGCGGACTAGCCTTAGCAATACCGCTCACAGACAAGTCGGTTGAATCTGATGAATTGATCAAATCCGGCAATCTGTCGCGCATTTCGATAATCAGGCGCTCAGCTGTCTTTTTACCGACTCCCGGCAATCGTACCAATGCTTGCGTGTCGTTATTATGAATACAGCGATGAAACTCTTCAGCGCTCTGCCCCGACAAAATCGTCAAAGCCAGCTTTGGCCCGACACCGTTAACCTTGATCAACGTTCTAAACATCGAGCGATCCGCGTCAGTCGAAAACCCGAATAAGATGTGCGCATCTTCCCGAACTACCAAATGGGTGTGCAACATTATCTCTGTGCCGATGGCGGGCAGATTGTAAAAAGTTGTCATCGGTGCTTCGACTTCATAGCCGACGCCATTCACATCAAGCACCAACAGCGGCGGTGCTTTAAGTACCAATTTACCGCGCAAAAAACCGATCATCGCAACAAACTCCGCTGCAAGCGCTGGGCAGTTTGTTGATAATGAGCATGGCAGATACTGATACCCAATGCGTCGCCGGCATCGATTTGTAGCTCGCCTTGAATATTTAACAGTATTTTCACCATATGCTGAACCTGGATTTTCTCGGCGCTGCCCTTACCCACCACGGCCTGTTTGACTTGCCGGGCCGCATATTCAAATACCGGCAAACCGGTGACTTGAACTGCGCAAATTGCCGCGCCCCGCGCTTGACCGAGTTTCAGCGCGGAGTCGGCATTTTTATGCATGAACACTTGCTCTATAGCCATTTGTTCAGGTTGATAGCGTTCAACAACTTCCACAATACCATCAAAAATTTGTTTGAGCCGATCGGGAAAATAGTCGGCTTTGATATGAATACTGCCGCTGGCTATGTATT
>CAZJOY010000368.1:0-3233 GCA_964547705.1 uncultured Methylobacter sp.
CGAAAACGGCCGCGTTGCTTATGTCGTTGCTCAACACATGGCAAAAGACGGTCATGACGAATTGGTGCTGCGCCTGCTTAACCATAAGTCCAGGTTAAAGGTCATTAAAGCGGAAGCCTGCGAACTGCTTGAGCCGGATAGAGTCTATCTTATTCCTTCCGGTTTTAACGGCGTGGTCCAGCAGGGACATATACAGCTGCTCCCTCCCGCTCCTGAGCATATTTCCAGTCCTTCGGTGAATGTATTGTTTGTCTCGCTGGCAAAAGAGATGGGCAACAAGGCGATTGGTATTGTCCTTTCCGGAGCCGGTTCGGATGGTGTCGCCGGTTGTAAGGCCATCAAGGCAAACGGCGGTCTGACTCTAGTGCAAGACCCACAATCGGCACCCTATTCAGGCATGCCGTTGGCCGTGATGCAGGCCAATGCGGCAGATGAGGTGCTGGAGCCCGAGGCAATAGCACAATATCTGGCTACGATGTTTTCAACCGGGACAACGGCACTGCTGCGCCCTGCGACTTCCAGTTCGGGATATGTGTCCAACCGGCATCTACCCGCACTGCTGCAAAACGTGTTCGAAGCGACTGGCATTGATTTTTCCAGCTACAAGGAAGAAACTTTGCTGCGCAGAATAGACCGCCGAATGGCCGCGTTGAAAATAATTAATTTCGAACAGTATCTGGCCTTTATCGTGCAATATCCCGATGAGCTGAAAACCTTGCAACATTTTTTTCTGGTGTCGTTATCATCGTTCTTCCGCGACAGTCAAGCGTTTGCCGTGGTCAAAAAGCATCTGGCCGAAACAGTCGAACAAAAAACGCCTGGAGAAACTATCAGAATTTGGGTTCCCGGCTGTGCCACTGGAGAAGAATGTTACACCTTTGCCATTCTGCTTAGCGAAATCATCGGCGATAGCTTCAAAAAATTCAACATCCGGATCATCGGCAGCGACCTCAACCCGGAGGCGCTGGCAATTGCCCATACCGGAATCTATCGACAGACTGCGTTCAAGGAAATCGAGCCAAAAATATTGGCGTGTTATTTCGAGACCAGGGGACAGCATTACCAAGTGATCAAGCCGATACGCGCGGCCTGCGAGTTCATCAGGCAGGATGTGGTTAACGTAAATGCACCGGAAAACCTGGATATCGTCAGTTGCCGAAACCTGCTCATCTACATGAAAAGCAATTTACAGGATCAGCTGTTCAAAAAGTTCCATCAGGCTTTATTGCCCCAAGGACTGCTTTTCATCGGGCAATCGGAAAATATCGGGGTACTAGGCAATACACTGTTTGTGCCCCTGGATCATTACCACCGGCTATACCGACGCAAGTAGAAATAAGTTATTATGCGTAGGGATTTTTAAATTAAGAATAGGGCTAAAAATAGATTTCCAATCAGTACATTTATTATGCGGGAGCAAATAACTTTGCCACTGCAAATATACCCGTAAAAATTCCGGATAGCTCTGTCGAAGCACGGTATTTTTTGAGACCGCCTTGGCGCATCAGCACCCCCGATAAAATAAAAATTAATAACACTAAACTGGGCTTTCATTATGAAACGTATTATCGTCATGCTGGAAAAACGGCAACTGGTTTCCAAGTTAATGCTCGGCTTCGGTATATGCCTGTTTATCACACTGTTGATAGGGGTCAACGCCATCAACAGTATGCGCGTAATGACCGAGAAATCGACGGACATTTACGAGATGGATTTGCTGGGCGTTTCGCATCTCAAAGAAGCCAATATCAATCTCATCTACATAGGGCGTAGCCTAAGGCAAATGATGCTAGCGCAGGATGCGGTGGACCAGGAAAAAGCCAAAGCCAGGATGGATGAAGCGATGCTGACCTTGCAAATTGAACTCGACGAAGCCCGCAAGCGCATTTTCCGGGAAGACAATAAAAAACTTCTCGTCCAGTTCGATAGCTACTACGAGCAATATAAACGCAATATCGATCAAACCGTGTTGTTGATGAAAAAGGAGGGTTACCGGTCTAGCGAGGCGGCGGCCTTCATTACCAGCGACGAGTATGTGAAAATCATCAACACGGCCGACGAGACGCTGAGCGCAATTACAAAAATCAAGGAAGCAGGGGCAAAACAGACGGCCGATATGCTGTCAGAATTGGGCGAGCAAAACCGCCGATTTTCACTGATGCTGATGTTGCTGGGATTGGTGATCGGGTCTGGTACCGGGCTAGTGCTGGGTACATCAATCCAGCGCCCTACCCTGCGGCTGCGCGATTCTATCGAAGGACTGGCCGCGGGCAAGCTGGATGAATCCATCCCCTATACCGGCTACAGCAACGAAATTGGCGCGATGGCGCGCGCCCTCGAAGTGCTGCAAACTGTATGCAGCAGCATGGAATCGCAGCGCTGGGTTAAGACTCATGAAGCGCAGATATCCGCGAAAATGCAGCAGGCCGGTACCTTTGTCGAACTCTCGCAGCAATTTATGTCCGCCATCTGTCCATTGCTGCATGCCGAACACGGTGTTTTTTACATCCTTTCGGAAGACAAACTCCGTTTATTGGGCGGCTATGGTTACCGCGAACGCAAAAACCTCAGTCAGAGTTTCGCGTTCGGCGAGGGTTTAGTCGGCCAATGCGCAATGGAGAAGAGTCCGATCACACTCACCAATCCTCCTCCGGACTACATCAAAATCAGCTCCGGACTTGGAGAAGCCGCGCCAAGCACAATAACGGTATTGCCCATCATGAGCATGTCCGAGGTTGTCGGCGTACTCGAGCTGGCAGCCTTGCAGCCATTCGGCGCCCGGGAATTGCTATTGCTCGATGCGCTGATGCCCAGCGTTGCAATAACTATCCGGCTTCTTGAGCGCAACATCAACACCCAGCGCCTACTTAAGGAAACACAGGAACAATCCACTCGCATGGAAATCCAAGCCGCCCAGCTTGAAGAGCAGAGCGTCGAAATGGAAGCGCAGCAAGCCGAACTGATGGAAACCGAGGCCTGGTTCCGAGGCATTATTGAATCTGCGCCCGATGGGATGATGGTGGTGGATAGGCAAGGCACGATTGTTCTGTGCAATCCGCGTCTGGAGGAATTTTCGGCTAAGAAAGTAACCAACTGGTTGGACATAACGTTGATCAACCCGTCCCTTTCGATGTCCGCGGACGGCACCCGGCCCTTCGGGCCGAATTCCAGTCGGAGCCAGGCGCGCGTTCCATGGGGGGCCGAACTTAAATGCTGGGAGTGCGGAAGGATGG
>CAZJOY010000369.1:0-3232 GCA_964547705.1 uncultured Methylobacter sp.
AACAATCCGTTCAACCGTACTGATTTCAGCAGCGGTAACCGGCTCAAAATGAGAAAAGTCGAAGCGCAACCGATCCGGATTAACCAAGGAACCTTTCTGGGCAACATGATCGCCCAAAACCTGTCTTAACGCGGCATGCAATAGATGTGTCGCCGAATGGTTAAGCTCGGTTGCTTTTCTGTCTTCCGCGCTGACGCGAGCATCGCACAATTGGCCATTGGTCAAAGTTCCGGCAATCAATTTACCTTTATGCAAGAACAGGTTTCCGCCCTGTTTTTGGGTGTCGGTGACTTCAAATACCGCACCATCCACTTCGATTTTTCCGCAATCGCCGACTTGGCCGCCAGACTCTGCATAAAACGGCGTTTTATCCAGAATAACAATGCCTTCATCGCCATCTTCGAGGCTGTCTACCGGCTGGCCTTTTTTGTAAAGACCAATGATATGCACTTGATCGTCAAGCCGGCTGTAACCGGTAAATTCGGTCTGTGCATCAAGCTTGATATCCTGATCGTAGTCGGCACCGAAACTGCTTGCAGACCTTGCCCTTTCCCGCTGGGCCGACATCGCCGTTTCAAATCCGGCATGATCGACAGTCAGATTATTTTCACGGGCAAAATCAGCGGTCAAGTCAACAGGAAAACCGTAGGTATCGTAAAGCTGGAATACGGTATCGCCGGGTATGACAGAACCTTCCATCTTGGCAACGCAGGCTTCCAGGATTTTCATGCCTTGCTCTAATGTCTCGGCGAAACGCTCTTCTTCTTTTTTCAGCACCCGTTCAACTTGCTCTTGCGCGGCTTTAAGTTCGGGATAAGCTTCACCCATTTCCTCGACCAGCGGCGCGACCAGTTTATAAAAGAACACATCGCGAATGCCTAAACGATAACCATGCCGGATCGCACGACGAATGATGCGGCGCAATACATAACCGCGCCCTTCATTGGACGGCATCACGCCATCCGCGACCAGGAATGCGCAAGAACGGATATGGTCGGCAATCACGCGCAAAGAACTTACCGTCAAATCGTCAGTACCGGCCAATGCCGCCGCCGCTTTCAACAATTTTTGGAACAAATCGATTTCGTAATTGCTGTGCACACCCTGCAATACTGCCGCAATGCGTTCCAGCCCCATACCGGTATCTACCGAAGGTTTCGGCAATGGTGTTAATGTGCCGTCTGTAGAACGGTCGTATTGCATGAATACCAGATTCCAGATTTCGATATATCGATCGCCGTCTTCATCCGGCGATCCCGGAGGCCCGCCGGCAATGTTTGCGCCGTGATCGTAGAATATTTCAGTGCATGGCCCACAAGGTCCTACATCGCCCATCGACCAAAAGTTATCTTTGGCGCCGATTCTTGAAAATCGCTCAGCAGAAACGCCGACATCTTCCAGCCAGATTTTTTCGGCTTCCGAATCTTCATCAAAAACGGTGATCCACAATTTTTCCGCCGGGATTTCCAGCTCCTTGGTTAAAAAGTCCCAAGCAAAATGTATCGCTTCTTTTTTAAAATAATCGCCAAAGCTGAAGTTACCCAGCATTTCAAAAAAAGTATGATGCCTTGCGGTATAACCGACATTTTCCAGGTCGTTATGCTTGCCGCCCGCGCGTACACAACGCTGACTGGTCACAGCCTTGTTGTAATCGCGATGATCCCGCCCTAAAAACACATCCTTGAACTGCACCATACCGGCATTGGTAAACAACAAGGTCGGATCGTTGCCCGGAATCAGTGAACTTGAAGGTTGCACGGAATGCCCTCGCTCACCAAAGAATTCCAGAAAGGCGGTGCGCAATTGCGCGCTAGTCATCTTTTTCATAATAAATAAATGCTTTTAAAAAAATCGGGTTGCACTGAGACGCCCCACAACTTAAAGAAATCTAATATTTAACTCATCAAATAATGCACTGATCATTGCGCCGGAAAATCCACGATGCAACAAAAAACGGCTGCGTTTTGCCCACTCATTACGATCCAACATATTGTCAAGGCTATATTTCTTGCTGTAAACCTGCTCCAGCAGCCCCATCCAACCACCGGCCTCTTCTTGCGCGATCTGTTCAATATCAAACGACGCTATACCGTTTTGCGAAAGCTCGTAACTCACACGAATAGGACCGTAGCCCTTCTGTATGCGGAACCGGGCATAACTTTCTGCGTATCTTAGATCATCCTGCCAGCCTTGCTGAGCCAACTCGTCAATGACAGGCTGCACGTTTTCCTTGTTGAAGCCTCTTAAAGCCAATTTATTCAGCAATTCCTTCTGACTGTGCTCTCTTCGTGCCAATAACCGTAAACAAACTTCCTGAATTTCTTGAGCAACGAGAGACTTTGTACTTTCAGTTTCTGCGTTCAAAAAAACTACTCGTCCTCATCAACTCCGAGTTCTTCAATAAGAGGTACAGCTTTCTTACCAAAAGCCTCGGCTCTTATTTTTGCTTCAATTTCTTTTGCTTTTTCAGGATGTTCCTTTAAAAAGGCCTTTACATTATCCTTGCCTTGGCCGATCTTTTCATCACCGTAACTGTACCAGGAGCCCGATTTCTGGATAAAACCATAATTCACACCCAGATCAACCAGTTCTCCAAGAAAAGAAATACCTTCGCCATATAAAATCTCGAACTCAGCCTGTCTAAAAGGCGGCGCAACTTTATTTTTGACGACTTTTACGCGAGTTTCATTACCGATAACTTCTTCGCCCTTTTTAATCGAACCGATACGCCGAATATCCAATCGTACCGAAGCATAAAACTTAAGCGCGTTACCGCCGGTGGTGGTTTCAGGGCTGCCGAACATTACGCCGATTTTCATCCTGATCTGGTTAATAAAAATAACCAGCGTATTCGAACGCTTGATATTACCGGTCAATTTCCGTAAGGCCTGGGACATCAAACGCGCCTGCAAGCCCATATGGGAATCGCCCATATCACCTTCAATCTCGGCTTTAGGCGTCAACGCGGCAACCGAATCGACCACGACCACATCAACCGCGCCGGAACGCACCAACATATCGGTAATTTCCAGCGCTTGTTCGCCGGTATCCGGCTGAGAAACCAGTAAATCATCGACGATAACGCCGATTTTTTCGGCATAACTGGGGTCTAAAGCATGTTCAGCATCGACAAATGCCGCGGTGCCGCCGAGTTTTTGCATTTCGGCGATTACTTGCAAAGTTCGGAATAGCTCACGTCTGAACTCCGGTCACGTTTCGGCAATTAGACTGC
>CAZJOY010000370.1:0-3230 GCA_964547705.1 uncultured Methylobacter sp.
CACGAAAAGCACGAAAGGCACGAAAGGCACGAAAGGCACGAAAAGTTTTATAACTCAATCCGATTGATTGTTGCATTTACAGAAACGCCTTACGTTCGGTCCATCCTTTATTCCCGGTAACATCAAAGTTTTCCCGGCCATTTTTCGTGTTTTTCGTGGACAGTGCAGTTAAAGACTCGCCTGCCGCTCTTCTACTTCACCATTGACGCCAATTAAAACCGTCGTCGCCAATCCGTAAAAAATACCATGCTCAACGATGCCGGGAATGCTGTTTAAAGTATCGTTGAGCGTTTTAGCATCGCTATGCGCGCCAAAGTTCATATCCAAGATTAAATTGCCGGCGGAGCTGATTACGAAACCGTTTTTACTGGCGTTCTGGCGTAAGCCGCCGTGTCCGCCGTTCGTTTCCAACAGTTTTTTAACCAGTTGCCAGGCAAACGGCATCACTTCGATAGGAATCGGAAAACGCTGGCTAATACGCTGAACCAGTTTGTTGGATTCAATCAACACCAAAAAACGATCGCAGGCGGTTGCCAGTAATTTCTCGCGGACTAGATCGGTACCTTGGCCTTTCAGCAAGGTTAATTCCGGCGAAACCTCGTCGGCGCCATCGACATACAGATCGATATGACTAACCTGCTCGAAACCCAGTATCCGGAGGCCTAGTTGTTGCGCCTTGCTCGCACTGACAATCGAGCTTGAGACCGTGCTCACTTTCAGTCCCTGTTCGCGGCTACGATGCGCCAGTTCCTCAATAAAACAATTCGCGGTCGAGCCGGTGCCAAGTCCGATCAGCATTCCGTCGGTTACTTGGTCGGCAGCATGTTTGGCAATCAGTTGTTTATCGTTCATGGCTTACACCTCGATATGAAAGGGCTGGAGTGAGCATAACAACGTTTCTGCCTGGCATGCAAAAGTAATATCACTTATATCCCATAGAGCCCGGATAACATGGAAAGGTCGAGCTTGCTTTCAAGCACCATATTCTGTACTGTCAATTGTGCCGAACATTCAAGTCTTAAAATTATAAAAAGAATAGGGCAGTTCCACTTTTTTATTCCATGAGGGGTTCTAATGCAAAATCAGCAGACACTTACAATTGATGGAAATCAGGCTGCCGCTACGGTAGCGCATAAGCTTAACGAAGTCATTGCAATCTATCCGATAACGCCGTCGTCGAATATGGGCGAATGGGCCGACGAATGGTCGGCGCGCGGGCAAACCAATTTATGGGGCACGGTGCCGCAGGTAACCGAAATGCAAAGCGAAGCGGGCGCAGCCGGAGCCATACACGGCGCGTTGCAGGCCGGATCGATGGCGACGACGTTTACCGCCTCCCAAGGTTTGCTGCTGATGCTGCCCAATATGTACAAAATTGCCGGCGAATTAACGCCGACCGTATTCCATATCGCCGCCCGTTCGCTGGCTTGCCAGGGCTTGTCGATTTTCGGCGACCATAGCGACGTGATGTCGGCGCGGATGACCGGTTTTGGGATGCTGTGTTCCAATTCGCCGCAGGAAGTCATGGATTTTGCGCTGATTGCTCATGCCGCGGCACTGGAAGGCCGCATTCCGCTGATGCACTTTTTCGACGGTTTCAGAACTTCGCATGAAGTCGCCAAGATTGCCATGCTGGATGACGATGTGATGCTGGCCATGATTCACGAAGAATGGGTAATGGCGCACCGAAACCGGGCCTTGACGCCCGATAACCCGGTGCTGCGCGGCACTGCCCAGAATCCCGATGTGTATTTCCAGGCCAGGGAATCGGTCAATGCCTATTATCAGGCGATGCCGGCAATCGTGCAGGGCGCAATGGACGGGTTTGCCAAGCTGACCGGCCGCAGTTATCGCCTGTTTGAATACGTGGGTTCGCCGGAGGCTGAGCGCGTTATTGTAATGATGGGATCAGGCGCGGAGGCGGTGGCGGAGACGCTCGATTATCTAAACCGTCAGGGCGAATCGGTCGGCTTGCTTAAAGTGCGCTTATACCGGCCTTTCGATGCCGCCAGCCTGTTAGCGGCGCTTCCGGCTACCTGCCGCAAAATCGGCGTATTGGATCGCACCAAAGAGCCGGGCGCGGATGGCGAGCCGTTGTATAAGGATGTGCTTGGCGCTGTGGCTCAGGACTTTTCCAGCGGCGAGTCCAAGTTTTTGGTGATGCCGAAAGTGGTCGGAGGCCGTTACGGTCTGTCTTCCAAGGAATTCACGCCCGGCATGATCAAGGCGATTTATGATGAACTAAAACAGCCGCAACCGAAAAACCATTTCACGATCGGCATCCACGACGATGTCACCCACACCAGCCTGGATTGGGATGCAAGTTATCGAACCGACGCCCACGCCGACACGTTTCAGGCGATGTTTTACGGCCTGGGCAGCGACGGCACGGTCAGCGCCAATAAAAACACCATTAAAATCATCGGCGAAGCGACCGATTTGCACGCCCAGGGTTATTTCGTTTACGACTCGAAAAAATCCGGCGCGATTACCGTCTCGCATTTGCGCTTCGGCCCCAAGCCGATACGCTCCACGTACCTGATCGGCGAAAACGACGCCAATTTCATCGGCTGCCATCAGACGATTTTTCTTGAACGTTACGACATGCTCGCCAATGCGGCGGAAAACGCGGTGTTTTTATTGAACACGCCGGAGCCGGTCGAACAGGTTTGGGAATCGCTCCCCGCCAAAATGCAGCAGCAAATGATAGACAAAAAAATCCGCTTTTATGTAATCGACGGCTATGAAGTGGCTGAAAAAAGCGGCATGGGCAAGCGCATCAACACCATCATGCAAACCTGCTTTTTCGCGATTTCCGGCGTGTTGCCAGAGGAACAGGCAATTGCCGATATTAAACACGCGGTCGAAAAAACGTACGGCAAGAAAGGTCAACGCATCGTCGAGCTGAATTTCAAAGCCATCGACGAAACACTGGCAAGCTTGCATTCGGTTCCGTTGCCGACAGCGGTCAGCAGTCAATTCGACATCCAGTCCAGGATCAGCGATGCCGCGCCCGACTTTATCAAACGGGTAACCGGCGAAATTATTGCCGGACGCGGCGATGCGTTGCCGGTTAGCGCGATGCCAATCGACGGCACCTCTCCAACCGGCACCGCAGCTTCTGAAACACGCAACTTGGCGCTGGAAATCCCGGTCTGGGAAACCGATTTGTGTACCCAATGCGGCAAATGCGTGATGGTTTGTCCGCACGCGGTTATCCGCCATAAAGT
>CAZJOY010000371.1:0-3193 GCA_964547705.1 uncultured Methylobacter sp.
CAAAATCAACAACATCGCACTGAATAATTTCGGACTTAGCTTTGAGGACCGGACACTCAAAAAACCTGTCACCCTGACCGCAAAGCCAGTCAATTTAACATTGACAAATTTCAGCAATAAAACCGGCACGAGCCTGCCTTTTCAGTTGAGCATCGGAATTAATGAAACCGGCTTGATCAAGCTTGACGGCAATACCGTTATCGAACCCTTATCCGCACAGGTAGCCGTTGATATCAAAGATATTGGCCTGGAGCATTTCCAGGCTTATGTCGATAAGTTTGCGCGGCTGGACGTCATCGACGGGAGATTGGCTATTGACGGCAATCTCCAGCTCGCCAAATCACCGGATAAACTGGATGTTAAGTTTACCGGCAATACTACAATTGCCGATTTATTAACCCGCGATCAAATAAAAAACAAAGACTTTGTCAAATGGGAGAGTTTAACGCTTAAAGGCATCGCTATCGATTCAACGGCAAACCAATATAGTGCTGAATCGCTGCGGATTAATAAACCCTATGCCAGAGTCATCATCAAACAGGACAAAACCGTCAATTTTGGCGATATTATGATTGCCGACAAAAGCGAACAGGACGCAGCAGTTGTTAAATCCAACAAAAACACGCAACCGGAAGAAGAAAAGTCTAAATTCAAGCTGGGCAAAATCCAAGTTATTGACGGATCTTCCGACTTTGCCGACCTTTCGCTGATTTTACCGTTTGCCGCGCAAATCAAAGGCTTGAACGGCGGCGCGAGCGGTATTTCCTCTGACCGAAAGTCAACAATCAAGGTTGATTTAAAAGGCAATGCTTATGATCTAGCCCCCGTCGATGTCAAAGGCGAAATCAGCCCTTATTTAGGCGACTACGATATAAAAATAAATTTTACCGGCATGCCGATGCCGTTGATTTCGCCTTATATGGTGCAGTTTGCCGGTTATAAAGTTGAGAAAGGTAAAATGTCGTTGGGGCTAAATTACAAAGTTGCCAACAAAGAACTGACTGCATCCAATAGCATCCTGATTGACCGGTTCGAGCTGGGCGAGAAAGTTGAAAACCCCAATGCCGTGTCATTGCCGCTGAAACTGGCGGTGGCTTTGATAAAAGATTCCGAAGGCAAAATAAAAATGGATGTACCCATTACCGGCAGCCTGGAAGATCCCAAATTTAGCATCACTCACATTATTATGGATGCATTGGTTAATGCGATAACCAAAGTGATCGGCTCGCCTTTTAATGCATTGGCTTCATTAATAGGCAGCGAGGAAGATTTAAGCACTATCAGCTTTCCTGCCGGTAGCGCGGAATTAACTAAACCGGAAATCAAAAAGCTGGATGATTTGGCTAAAGCGTTAAAAACGCGTTCGGAATTAAATTTGGAAATTAAAGGTGCGGCTTTTCAGGAGCAGGATTGGCCGGCGGTTAGCGACGATGCTTTATACGATCAGCTTAAAAAAATAAAAGCCGCCGAGATCAATAAACAGGGCGACAGAAAAATACGCGCGGAATATGTCGTAATTTCTGATCAGGATTACAGGCGTTTAATGGAGCAACTGTTTGCGGAAAAGTTCCCGTTAATGGTCGAAAAATCGTTGCTGGGTAGGCTACGCCTGGTAGGCAGTAAGGCTGATACTAATACAGACGAGTTTTATGCAGTCGCCAAGGAGAAGTTGTCAGCCATCATTAAACCGGAAGAGCAGAGGCTAAAAAACTTGGCTGCCGAAAGGGCGCAAGCGATTGCGCGCTATATTGTACAAAAAGGCGGCATACCTAATGAGCGAATATTTATACTGGATACCGCGATTGATCCTGTAAGGGAAGGTAATGGGATTGTTAGCTTGTTGTCTTTAAAAGCGGATTAACTATTCAACCTATTGAATCACCACTTTGTCTTGCTCAATAATTTTACGAAATGCTTCGTTAGTTGCAGCCCAATCGACAATATCAACACGAATGGGTAAGCCGGATTCATCAAATGCTTCTTTAATCACGGCCATTTTTGCCAAAGGCAAAGGTCGGTTGGTAATAATCGCCAAGTCCAGGTCGGAGTACGTTTTTGCGGTCCATTTGGCCCGTGAACCAAACGCCCAAACAGGATATCCCGGCACATGCGTTTCTAGAATATGGCAGACCTCTTCCCAATCCTGGGGCTTGAGGTCGATTTTCGGCATGCCGATTTTATCATCCATTATTGCAGTTTTTTTCGACCAGTTTTTGATACAAGTGCTTCGCCTCGCCTAAAAAATCAGCGGCAACATGATATACAGCTTCCGCCTTGTTTTCGTCATAGGTATGGCTACTGTTGCTACGGGCAAGACGATAATCTCGCCACGCCGGCCAATCGGAGCGGAGCAGGCCTTTTTCGTTGCCCATGCGAATAAGGTTTTGAAATGTGCTTAAGTCAATTTCTTCCGGATTTGCGGCCGTCGCTTCCAGATAACGTTTAAGCATTTTGTGGCTCAGTTCGTAAGTGAATTCAAAACACTGAATAACTGAGTTACGAAATTGCTCAAATAAGTCATTATTACTTTCTGCCATTTCCGATGTGGCGTAAGCAATGCTTTTCTCCAGTTGGCTGATGGCATTCGCCAGCGGCGAAAAATCAATGTCCATAATAATCCTCGATCAGGCTATTTCGGCATCCGTCAGATAGCATCCCGGGTCTTCAGCCCAAAAGTTGCCGGTAATCTGCGCTGCCCTGACGCGGGTATTGCCGTTGCAGATTTCTTGATAATGACATCGTGCGCAACGCCCTTCGAGCGGTCTTGGATGTTGCTTAAGGCCAGCCATTAACGGATCGCTGGTATCCATCCATATTTTCGAAAACGGCCGATCTTTGACATTGCCCAGTTCGTAATGTCCCCAGAATGTGTCCGGGTGAACATTGCCCAGGTTGTCGATATTGGCAACATTAACGCCGGAGGCATTGCCGCCCCATTGTTCCAGTTTGGCTTTGATATGCTCGGTTTTATCAGGAAAATGCCGGGCTACCCAATGCAGGAAATAAACAGCATCTGCGTCATTGTTGCCGGTCACGAATTCCCGGTCTTTGCCCGATTTCAGCCAGTCGTAGCAGGTTTTGAACAACAAATCCATCGCGGTCCGGGTCATTGAAAAGTGGGCATCGTCTTTACGATTCTTATTGCCGCGGCCGCCGTAATTTAAATGCGATAAATAGAATTTATCGATATTGC
>CAZJOY010000372.1:0-3182 GCA_964547705.1 uncultured Methylobacter sp.
CATCAACAGCATCCCGGCACCGTCATGATGGCTGAAGAATCCACGTCTTGGCCGCAGGTGACCCGTCCGACCTGGACCGGCGGCTTGGGCTTTTCGATGAAATGGAATATGGGCTGGATGCATGACACGCTGGCTTATATGAGCCAGGAGCCGATACACCGCAAATATCATCATGACCAACTCACGTTCGGTATGCTCTATGCTTTTACTGAAAACTTCTGTCTGCCTTTCTCTCACGATGAAGTGGTGCATGGCAAAGGCTCGTTGGTCAGCAAAATGCCCGGAGATGAATGGCAGCGCTTCGCCAATCTTCGACTGCTGTATACATTAATGTTCACCTACCCCGGCAAAAAACTGCTGTTCATGGGCTGTGAATTCGGGCAAGGCACTGAATGGAATTTTAACAAAGACTTGGACTGGTATGTTCTGGATTATCCGCATCACAAAGGTGTGCAGGCGCTGATAAAAGACCTGAATAATCTTTATAAAAAACATCCGGCTTTATATCAACATGATTTCGATCATCATGGCTTCGAATGGATCGATTGCCACGACGTGCAACAATCCATCATCAGCTATCGGCGTAAAACCGAACATGAAGATTTGATCGTAGTGCTCAACTTTACCCCGGTAACGCGCGAACAATACCGGATTGGTGTGCCCATAGAAGGCACCTATACGGAAATATTCAACTCCGACTCGGGATATTATGACGGTGAAAATATCGGCAATGGCGTTGCGTTATCAGAGCCCACGCCCTGGATGAACCAGCCCCACTCTATCAGTCTTACTTTACCGCCTCTGGGAGGCATAATCTTGAAATTATAATTATCAAAATTTAGCCCCCACATTTAATTAAATTACAGCGAAGGTAAATGAAAAAAATACTTTTTGTCACCAGTGAAGCCCACCCCTTGATTAAAACAGGAGGTTTGGCTGATGTTTCCGGTAGCTTGCCCAAGGCGTTATCGGAATTGGGTGAAGATGTGCGCATTATCATGCCTAATTATCAGGCCATCAACACAACAGAAGAAGTTCGCTACTTAAGCACGGTTTATGTCAACAATCATGCGGTGAATATTCTGGAAACCCGGTTGCCAGGTACCGGCGTCATAGTGTGGCTGGTGGATTGTCCGGAATTCTTCAATTTTCCGGGTAACCCTTATGTCGATGAGCACGGCAAGCCTTGGGCGAACAGTGCCGAACGTTTTGCCTTATTTTGCCGCGTCACTGTTGAAGTTGCGATGAACCGAAGCTGGCTGGATTGGAAACCCGACATTGTCCACTGCAATGATTGGCAAAGTGGGCTGGCACCTGCGCTGCTATCTTTGGAATACAGCCGCCCAGCTATCGTATTTACCATACATAATATGGCTTACCAGGGCATATTCCCAAAAGCGACTTACCTTTCTTTAAACTTGCCTGGCCAACTTTGGAACCCCCACGGTATAGAATTTCATGACATGCTATCGTTTCTTAAAGGCGGGCTAGTCTATTCGGACCGTATTACCACTGTCAGTCCAACCTATGCCAAAGAGATTCAAACTGCCGAATTCGGCTACGGGCTGGAAGGTTTGTTAAGTTACCGAAAGGACTTTCTGAGCGGCATTATCAATGGAATAGATTCCGACCACTGGAATCCCGAAACCGATACCAACATCGTTCAAACCTTTAACCACTCAACATTAAATAAAAAGCAGCTCAATAAGGCGGCGCTACAGGAAAGATTATCCTTACCGGTTGACAAAAGCATTCCCGTGTTTGGGCTGATCAGCCGTTTAGTAGAACAAAAAGGCATCGACCTGATATTGGAATGCCTCCCCGAGATGCTAACCCACCCATTGCAATTCGTATTACTTGGCAGTGGCAACAAAGGTTTTGAACAGCGCTTGCATAATTTTGCAGAAAGTCACCCCGATAAAATATCGATCACTATTGGCTATGATGAAACTCTGGCACATTTGATTGAAGCAGGTGCGGACATTTTCCTGATGCCGTCGCGCTTTGAGCCCTGCGGATTGAACCAGATATACAGCCAGCGTTATGGTACTATCCCCATTGTCCGAAAAACCGGAGGTCTCGCCGATACCGTCATTGATACCGTTCCGGAAACGCTAAATAACAATACCGCGACCGGCCTGGTTTTCAATGAAGCCAACGCAGGGACGTTGATGGAAGCGATTAAACGCTCGCTGATTTTATACAACCATTCCAAAACCTGGAAACAGTTACAAATAAACGGCATGCAAAAAGACTACTCATGGAGTAAAAGCGCCAAGCAATACATGACCTTGTATAGCCACCTGTAAAGCAATTATCCTCACCCCCACTCAATTTATGAAAACCAAGACCGTAATACTGCATACGGTCTTGGTTTGCCTTGTTAAGGTATGCAACTCGCTGCCGAGCAATTAGTAAACATATCAAATGACATTTAAATCAACCCGTAGCGGATTTATTATTGCCGTCATTGTTGTCGGTTTATTACACATATTTTTTGAAATCACCCTGGAATGGCTGATATTGCCAAGCGGCGTTTATCTGGCGCTAATTATTTACGGATCGGCAATCATTCAATCTAATTTTCATGCCCAAACCTATTGTTATGGAAATGTTTCTGAAAAAGAAATTGCCCTTTCGTTTGACGACGGTCCAAACCGTGAATATACCCCACAGGTGCTCTCAGCCTTAGAGCAATACAATGCATCGGCAACTTTTTTCGTAATCGGCAAGAACATCGAAGGAAATGAAGGCATTTTGAAACAGATAGATGCAGACGGACACAGTATTGGCAACCACAGCTACACACATTCTTTTTATATCGATTTTAAAAGCCTGCAAGGCTTTAAAGATGAACTAAACCAGACCGCCGAAAGTGTGTTTAATATCATAGGCAAACGTATGAAATTATTCCGCCCGCCTTACGGAGTAACCACGCCCAGCCTTGTAAAAGCGTCAAAACTATTGAATTACAACATCATAGGCTGGACCATCCGCTCGTTCGATACAACGGGCGATAGCATACAAACCATAACTAGACGCGTACAAACACAAATAAAACCGGGCGCTATTATCCTGTTTCACGACACATCAGACAGCACCGTTCAGGCGTTAAAGCAAACGCTTAACTTTGCCAAAGAAAATGATTACGATTATATAATCGATGGTACAAATGCTGACGA
>CAZJOY010000373.1:0-3161 GCA_964547705.1 uncultured Methylobacter sp.
AGTATTTGAAAAATTTTCATCTAAAGAACTCTTTTGATAATCGTCGTTGTTACAATATAAAGACAATTCGGGTTAATTTCTAGGATAATATCCGACGCCTTAGTTTTTATGACCTGTAATATGCCTGCTGACCATCAAATAATTTTCTGTACTTGCCCCGATAAAGACACTGCGGAAAAAATGGCTCGACTCTTGGTCACAGACAACAAGGCCGCCTGTGTAAATATTTTGCCCGGCATCACTTCCATTTACGCATGGAAGGGACAGGTTGAATCCGCACAGGAACACCTGCTGTTGATTAAAGCGCATAAGGATCACTACCAGGCTATTGAGCAAACCCTGCACGACCATCACCCTTACGAACTACCTGAAATAATTGCCGTCTCTATTGACCGCGGCTTACCTGAATACCTGCATTGGATAGATTCATGCCACTCTTCAAAATAATTTTTCTCTGCTTGCTGGCGCTTATTAGTCAATCAGTCGTTGCTCTGAGCGTTGATGAACCTCTGCCGCCCAATCAAGCTTTCAAAGTTTCTGCAAAAGCGCTGGCTGCCAATCAGATTGAAATTTCCTGGGACATTGCCGAAGGCTATTATCTTTACCGCGATAAAATACATTTTGAATCTAAAACCCGGCAAATCAGCCTGGCCGAACCCGCCTTTCCGGCTGGTCAAAGCAAGCACGACGAAAACTTTGGCGACGTGGTTATTTATCGCAATACCCTGAACGTGCCAGTTGCCTTAACCGTTGAAAACGGCGCATCCTCCCTGCAACTGCTGGTTCAATATCATGGCTGCGCCGACCGGGGGATTTGCTATCCTCCGCAAAAAACCACTTTTGACCTGAAGTTGCCGACGCCCGCAGCCAAAGTCGACCCGATTAAGCAGCTGATAAAAGGCGCTCAAGATTTAAAACTTAATTTGTTTGAAGATGAATTGCTACAGCCCGATCAAGCTTTCGAGTTTTTTGCCTCGGTCAAAGATGACCATACCTTGCATGTTGATTGGCATATTGCTGAGGGTTATTACCTTTACCGGGAAAAAATTCAGCTTGAATTGATTGATGCCGTCGGCGTAAAACTTGGCACTCACGACATACCCCGAGGTGCCCCCAAGCAGGATGAAGCTTTCGGCCAAGTTGAAACATTCCACAACGAACTGACCTTTGACCTGCCGCTTCTCCGTTCCGACCTATCGGCAAAAAACATTACTTTACAAGCAAAATATCAAGGCTGCGCCGATCGCGGCGTTTGCTATCCGCCGATGAATAAAAAAATCGATCTAGCGCTACCGATAGCTCAACAAGCCACAGTAGAGCAGCCGGCCGCCCCGGAACTTTCCGAACAGGATCAAATCGTGCAGTCCCTGCGTAAGGACAGCTTCCCGATAACCCTGCTCAGCTTTTTCGGGTTCGGATTATTGCTATCGCTGACTCCGTGTATTTTTCCGATGATTCCGATTTTATCCGGCATTATCGTCGGTCACGGCAACCGGATCACGACCACCCGGGCCTTTTTGCTTTCGCTCAGTTATGTATTTGCCTCAGCGCTGACTTACACGGTTTTCGGCATAATCGCCGCATCGTTCGGCAGCAATCTGCAAACGACCTTTCAGCAGCCGTGGATTATCGGCCTGTTCAGTGCCGTTTTTGTAGCGCTGTCTTTGTCCATGTTCGGCTTTTATCATCTCGAATTGCCCAAGTCGCTACAAGTCAAACTGCATAATTCCAGTGAGATACACCGTGACGGTTCGCTGTTGGGCGCGGCTATCATGGGTTCGCTATCGTCCCTGATCGTCGGCCCCTGCGTCGCCGCACCGCTGGCGGGCGCATTGATTTATATCGGCCAGACCGGCGATCAGGTGTTAGGCGGCAGCGCCCTGTTTGCATTAGGCATGGGCATGGGCGTACCGTTGCTGTTGTTGGGCGCATCTGCCGGAAAACTGCTGCCCAAGGCCGGAAACTGGCTAAACTCGACCAAAGCCGTATTCGGCGTGATCATGCTGGCCGTCGCGGTCTGGATGCTCAGCCGCATTTTGCCGGGCAATGTGATCATGGTGCTCTGGGCGATGCTGCTGGTATTTCCGGCGATTTACCTCAGCGCCGTCGATCCGCTACCCGAAAACAGCTCCGGCTGGCGGAAGTTATGGAAAGGCTTGGGCCTGATGATGCTGTCTTACGGCCTGTTATTGCTGATCGGCTTTAGCCTCGGTAACAGCAATCCGTTAAAACCGCTGCAAGGACTCGGCGTGAGCACAGCTCAAGCTGCGGAACCGGGCATTAGATTTGAGCGAGTCAACTCAATAGCCGCGCTGGAAGCCCGTATCAATCAAGCCGCAGCGAATCATCAACCGGTCATGCTGGATTTTTACGCCGACTGGTGTATCTCATGCAAGGAAATGGAAACCTATACCTTTGCCGACCCGCGCGTTAAAAACGCACTCAAAGGCTATGTGCTGCTGCAAGCCGATGTGACTAATAATTCCGATGAAGATAAAGCCCTGCTGGAAAAATTCAGCTTGATCGGACCGCCGGCGATTTTGTTTTTCGGTTCAGACACCCAAGAAAAAACCGCCAACCGGGTTATCGGTTATCAGGATGTGGAAACTTTTATCAAATCATTGGATCGAGTCAAATCATGAAACAAATAGCCCTGATTATTATTGCCGCAATTACTGCACTGGCTTTGGGCATAACCGCCCGGCATTTTCTTCCCCCCGCCGAAGACACTGCTCCGAGCACTTTACCGGGATTCAACCTGCCCGATCTGTCCGGTCAACAACACAACATTTCCGAATGGCAGGGTAAGGTATTGGTGATCAATTTCTGGGCAACCTGGTGCTCGCCGTGCCGCAAAGAAATTCCCGACTTTATCGCGTTGCAGGAGCAATATGCGGCCAAAGGCGTGCAATTTATCGGCATTGCTTTAGAAGACAAGGAACCGGTCGCCAAGTACGCAGCAGAAAGCAAAATCAATTATCCGGTTTTATTGGGCGGAGACAACGGCATCGCCCTGGCTCAGCAACTGGGTAACAGTGTCGGTGCAATTCCGTTTACCCTTATTGTTAATAAACAAGGGCAAATCGTACACCGGCATCCGGGAGAGTTTTCAAAAGAACAGCTAGTGGAAATTATTACGCCACTACTGAACTAGCGATACC
>CAZJOY010000374.1:0-3150 GCA_964547705.1 uncultured Methylobacter sp.
ATGCATCGCTTGCCGCTTCGGTTTTTTTCGGCTTGGCGGATTCCAGTAAGGGTAAAAGGCTACCGTTGTTGGACATTTCTTCAATAATATCGCAGCCTCCGACCAGTTCTTCGTTGACGAACAATTGCGGATAAGTCGGCCAATGGGAAATGCTCGGCAATTTTTCACGAATAAACGGCGCTTCCAGTACGTTCACATAAGCGTAAGGAATATGGGTCGCATCGAGTATGCCCACTGCTTTGGCCGAAAACCCGCATTGCGGATTGGTCGGTACGCCTTTCATGTAAATGATAATCGGCTGGGCTGCCAGTTGAGCGCGGATTTTGTCTTCGGTTTTCATAAGGTTCTCGTTTTTGTTAATTAATTCACCACGAAGACACGAAGGTCACGAAGAAAAAACAAGATAAAAAACTTCGTGTTCTTCGTGTCTTCGTGGTGCTATTTGTTTTTCTCTTTCTACCCAGCCTGTTACCTGAGTTTGTTTTCAGCCTTTTTGATCAATTTGATCTCCCCCTCCCCTTTAACCACATCGGCATCGACAACACATTGCTCAACATCATCGACGGACGGAATATCGAACATGGTTTTGCGTAATATCTGCTCCATAATGCTGCGCAATCCGCGCGCGCCGGTTTCGCGCTCTATGGCTTTTTGGGCGATTTCGACCAAGGCTTCATGCTCGAATTTCAACTCCACGCCTTCGTAAGCAAACAGTTGCTGATATTGACGCACCAAGGCGTTTTTAGGTTCGGTTAGCACCTTAATTAATGAATCGACATCCAACGGTTCCAACGGCGCCAATACCGGAAAGCGTCCGATAAACTCAGGGATTAAACCGAATTTACGCAAGTCGCTCGGCTGCGTCGCATTCAACATATCTTCTAAGGCTGGTTTTTCTGAGGTATTGCTCACTTCGGCATGAAACCCAATAGCGGAATTGGTTGGAACCAGGCGCTTTTCGACATGTTTTTCCAGTCCCGGAAACGAGCCTCCGGCAATGAACAGGATATTGCGCGTATCCATCGTCACATCGCCGTCCTTATTGCGCCCTTTGGCCGGAACCTTAACATGAGAACCTTCGACCAATCTCAACAATGCTTGCTGCACGCCTTCGCCGGATACATCGCGGGTTCCGGTTTGCTGCTCGGGACTGCGGGCGATTTTGTCGATTTCGTCCAAATAAACGATGCCCCACTCGGCATTGGTCATATTGCCTTCTGCGACATCCAGCAAACGGACCAGGATATTCTCGACATCGTCGCCGACATAACCGGCCTGGGTCAGTGTTGTCGCATCGGCGACCACGAACGGTACGCCGACAATTTTTGCCAAGGTGCTGGCTAGCAAGGTCTTTCCGGTACCGGACGGCCCGATCAGCAGGATATTCGACTTACCGATTTCCACATCCTTGTCGAACTCGCCCAAACCGGCATCGCCGCTTTCATGTCTCAAGCGCTTGTAATGGTTATAAACCGCAACCGCCAATATCTCCTTGGCCAGATGCTGACCGATAATGTATTGATCGAGATGTTCCTTGATTTTTGCAGGGATGGGCAGCGTGCCCTGCATTTCGGCAAGCTCTTTCTTGCGGCTCCAGTTGCTGACGACCTGGTGGGCCAATGACACGCAAGCCCCGCAAATATAACCTTCGCTGCCGGCAATCAACGGTACCGAAGCAGATTGCTCTATGCCGCAAAAAGAACAGTGTTTGACTTCTTTATCGCTCATTTGCTTTCCTCGGATTCTGGATCGGATTCTGGAGTGGCTAAACCGGCTATCCAGGCGCGCTGACAAGTACGCCGGGCGCGATCGTTCATAAATTGACGTATTTTGGGTGTTGCTTTAGCCAGGGACAGGGTTTCCGGCTTTTGTATGCTCTTACATAACAGCACATGAAAACCGATTTCCGATTTGACCACATCGCTGACCTCACCCGCTTTTAATTCAAACAGCACTTCATCCAGTTCAGGATAAAGCGTTCCTTTTGACACTATACCCAGAACACCACCTTGTAAAGCGGTCGGACATTCCGAATGTTTTAAGGCCAGATCGGCAAATTTGTGCGGCTTCTTACGCAACTTTTCGGCAATTTCCTGAGCACGTATTAACGCCGTCTCAGGAGTATTTTCAACATAATCCGAATTAATGCTAATGAAGATATGGCAGGCTTCACGCCGCTCCGGTCGATGGAATTGGTCGGGATGCAGGTGGTAATAAATGCCGATATCGGCATCGCTAACTTCCGGTGCGCGGCTGGCGACCAGCTCCAATACCGTATTCACCTTACATTGACGATGCAGCGCCGCTTGTAGGCTATCCTTGTCGAGCCGGTTTTTTTCCAGATCGCTGGCAAAAGCCTCCTCGCTATCGTAACGCCCGCGAATTTCCTGATAAGCCTGCTGCAATTCCCGGTCGGTAATAATCACCGACGCCGCTTCAGGCGTATTCAGTACCCTGCTCTCAATCTTGAACTCATTAAAAGCTTGCGTCTTGGCCTGTTGCAGCTCAGCTTCGGCCAATTCATTAGGCGACTTTTTGAATAAGCTTAAAGCCGCCCTCAATAAATTGTAGGTGTCCAACTGGGTAGGTTTTTCAATTGCCGTCATATCAAAACTCGGGTTCGTTAAATGACTCAGGGTGCGCTGGAGCAAGCGCCGTCTCGGGCACTTGCAGGACTCTGCCCTGAAAAGCGACGTGGTATTGGATCAATTCGTTGTCCCTGATGACCTTAAAAACTTCACCTTCCGTATCTTTTGCAAACAAGACATTGCCCTGAATGCCTAAATCGATCGTACAAACAACCTTGTCCCTGAATTCAAAGCGGCTCGGATTCCAAGGCTCATCAGCGCCAATCAGTTCTTCCAAACGGCAACCGACCATGCGCCCCTGTGTCAAAAAATGTACGGTAAAAATAACCTGGTCTTGTAGAAAAGTGCCGACTTCAATGACATGGCCGACGCTGCCTCGCCGAACCAACAGGGTTCCGACTACCATGCCGGGATAAGTGCCGTCATTACGAACATTTCGGGTCACCCGGACCGAATTGCCGAAACCCAACCAGCCTTCATCGAAGCGCTGGGGGTTCATGTTTATATATCGCTGAAAGGAACAAACCCCCTTAGGAATAACGAGCTCATCACCAACGCTTTA
>CAZJOY010000375.1:0-3144 GCA_964547705.1 uncultured Methylobacter sp.
CTCGCAGTTTTTTTGCCTGGCTTCTAAGGTGCTGAAATCCAAAAAGTCATAGCAGGCAGGCTTCTTCAGCTTGTAGACAAGATTTTCGGTTAAAAACACCCAGGACATGTGGGTTTCGATAACTTCGACGCACTTAGGCCTGTCGGGATAAATATCCGGTTGCAGGAGAAAAGTTATCTTTTCCTCAATATGCATCGTATGCATTCCCCGTAAGCGGGCCATTCAGCCACATCAACGCGCCACAAACAAAAAACCGTCGCGATTACATTCTACTCGACTGCGACGGCGGCTTTCTATTCAGTCTGCCGAAAAGCGGACTCATTTAAACCTGAAAAAACCGTAAATCATCCACCATGGCAAACGCCGATGGCGAGATATGATGGAGTCTGCCGGCCCCTCTAAGTATTTCCGCTTATTGTGCAAAAACATGGTTTTTCCTAACCTACGCTGACTTCTTTCAACTCTTGATTTTTAGGATAAAACCATCCTTAAGGAAAAAAAATGGCAAAAATTGTTTGTGTACTGTACGACGATCCGACCGATGGCTATCCGCAATCGTATGCCCGTGACTCGATACCGAAGATCAGGTCTTATCCCGACGGCCAAACCGCCCCGACGCCCAAAGCCATCGATTTCATTCCCGGCCAGCTGCTGGGCAGTGTTTCCGGCGCACTGGGTTTAGGCAGTTATCTGGGAAGCCTGGGTCACACGCTGGTGGTGACTTCCGACAAGGATGGCGAAAACTCGCGCTTCGACCGGGAACTGCACGACGCCGAAATCGTCATATCGCAACCGTTCTGGCCGGCCTACCTAACCGCGGAACGCATCGCCAAAGCGCCAAAATTGAAACTGGCGCTGACCGCCGGCATCGGTTCCGACCATGTCGATTTGCAGGCGGCGATGGAACGCAACATCACCGTCGCCGAAATCACCTACTGCAACAGCATCAGCGTCGCCGAGCATGTCGTGATGATGATTCTGAGCCTCGTGCGCAACTACATTCCTTCTTATCAATGGGTTGTCAACGGCGGCTGGAATATCGCCGACTGCGCGGCTCGCTCCTACGACCTGGAATGCATGGAAGTCGGCACCGTTGCTGCCGGGCGTATCGGTGTGGCGGTGCTGCGCCGCTTAAAACCGTTCGACGTCAAATTGCATTACACCGACCGCCACCGTTTGCCGCCGGAAGTGGAGCAGGAACTAAACCTGATCTGGCACCCCAGCGTTGAATTGATGGTGCGGGTTTGCGATGTGGTGACGATCAATTGCCCGCTGCACCCGGAAACCGAGCACATGTTCGACGATGCGTTGCTGGACAAAATGAAACGCGGCGCTTACCTGATCAACACCGCTCGCGGCAAAATCTGCGACCGCGATGCGGTTGCCAGGGCCTTGGAAGACGGCCGGTTGTCGGGTTATGCCGGCGACGTCTGGTTCCCGCAGCCGCCGCCGAAAGATCATCCGTGGCGAAGCATGCCGCACCACGGCATGACACCGCATATTTCCGGCACCAGCCTGTCCGCACAGGCCCGCTATGCCGCCGGCGTTCGGGAAGTGCTGGAATGCTGGTTCGAAGGACGGCCGATCCGAGATGAGTATCTGGTGGTTAATAACGGCAAATTGGCCGGAGTCGGCGCTCATTCCTACAGCGCAGGCGACGCCACCGGCGGCTCCGAGGAAGCGGCCAAGTTCAAATTGAGTGCGTGAAAAATAGAACACGGATGGCACGGATTAGACGGATTTACACGGATTACTCTCGTTCCCACGCGTTGCGCTCATTGTTATACACAAGTCTGTTCAAGACCCTCATTTGGGGATGGGCATTGACTTGGATGTAGGCCGGAATAAGTCCGCCCGGCGTCAGCAAGGGCGGATGTTTCCGGCAATCGGAACGCCGGAAACGCCTATCCTGCGCTTAACGCGCGGACAGGCTTATTCCGGCCTACGTCTGCATTCCCATTTATGCCCCAGAGGGTGTGCAGCGCGTGGGAACGAGGTAAAAAGCTTCGGTTGTAGGGCGTGCCGTGCGCGCATCACAAACCCAAGGCGCGCACGGCACGCCCTACCCTCTAATCCGCGCTCTATTATCAAACGACAGGAATAAAGCCATGAAACACTTGCACCGAATCACCCGCACCAATCAATCTCACTGGGTAGGAGACGGTTTTCCGGTACGCACGCTGTTTTCCTACAATACGCCGGATGCCGACGTCAGCCCTTTTTTAATGCTCGATTATGCCGGCCCCACCTATTTTCCGCCAGCCGCCAAACCCAGAGGCGTCGGCTTCCATCCGCATCGAGGCTTTGAAACCGTGACCATTCTTTATCAAGGCGAGGTCGAACACCTTGATACGACAGGCAACGGCGGCTTGATCGGTCCCGGCGACGTGCAATGGATGACTGCGGCGAAAGGTCTTCTGCATGAAGAAATGCATTCCGCCGCGTTTACCCAACAGGGTGGAATCTTTGAAGCGATCCAGCTTTGGGTCAACCTGCCCGCCAAATATAAGATGGTCGAGCCGCACTATCAGCCCATAACAAACAATCAAATTCCGGTCGTCAAGCTGGACCAACAAGGCAGCATGATGCGGATCGTTTCAGGCGAGTACCGGGACGTCAAAGGCCCGGCAAATACTTATACCCCGATTAATTTATGGGACCTGCGCCTGCCGAGCGGCCAAGCCGTTGAAGTCGATTTTCCCGAAAACTACACTACGATGCTGTTTGCGTTGAAAGGCAGTGCGAGAATCAACAATTCGGCAACGCTGGGCGAGGTCGAGTTGGCGTTTTTTGAGCGGGCAGGCAAAACAGTTACGCTGTCTGCGCTCGAAGACACGACTATTTTGGTCATGAACGGTGAACCGATTGACGAGCCGATAGCCGGTTTCGGACCGTTTGTGATGAATACCCAAGAAGAAATCCGGCAAGCAATTGAAGATTTCGATAGCCGGAACTATAAAGCTGAGTCGAGCAGCTCGCCTGCTCAAACGAAACTTATGCCCTTTGGGTATAAGTCATAGATAACCGGCGGTTGAATTCGTCATTTAGAATATGGTCCGTAATAACTTCTCGATATAGATTTAGGTGAAATTTTTCCGTTCGCCCTGAGCTTGTCGAAGGGGGAGCGGAAAAATTTCGCCCACC
>CAZJOY010000376.1:0-3142 GCA_964547705.1 uncultured Methylobacter sp.
TTTTAAATACTTTTAAAATCCCGACTTTAATAAGAAGTGCTAAAGGCGATGATGTATTAGCCGCATGTGGCCAACTCAATTCAATTTTTGATCAATCTTGAGGGTCGCTTGTCGGCCATTTTGCGACATTCAAAGATTTCAGAGTATGGCAGCAGTAAAACTAAAAAGCTGACCCTCGTGCCGCCGAAAAGAGCGCAACAAGAATAAGTGGTTCTGAGAGGAGGAATCGAACCTCCTACGTTCTCTCTTGGCAAGTAGCACAAATCCATGACCGCAAATCTCTCGCTTGGGTTGGAATTTTCTCTCACCAGAAACTCCGCAGGTGGAAAACAGCGTCCAATATTTTCCACTCATCAGCGTTGAATTTTCCAGTCAAAAAAATTGCATTGCTAATAATATCAACAGGGTAGTGGCTTGTTGCTGGAAAGTTTAAACGCTCTTTTGTTGTAAAACTGGCAAAATTTAGACGCTGTTTCACAGCCTTATACACAAGTCCGTCATTTCGATATTTTAAAGGGCACAAATGGACTCATGCCAGGCTATCCTGTCTGGCACCTCCGGGTGAATGCAAATCTGTTCCAGACAGGTTTGTGCTGGACCCGTTAGAGCGCGTAGCGAATCCATAACTGCACGGATGCACATAGTCGAAAAGGCGGCCATTGGATCACCAACCGTAAATCAAAAACCGCCAACAAGAATTTTATTATTTTCCACTCTCCCTGTCAGCGCAAACAACCCCGAACTCCTCTATTTCTCTGGGATTCAACTCGCAAAATTTGCGCTCAAAGTTGGTTTGGGTAAAGTTGAATACAAAATTAAACGTGTAATCGCGTTTTTCCACGTCTTTGCAATCGGAAGATTCGTTCCGACAATTTTCTTGATCCGGCAGTTCGGGTTTTCGTAAGTCGCTATGCGCGCCCATTAGAGGAGTATGGGAGTCGTAAACGTGTCCGGCATCGAAGGAGTAAAATTTTTCTCTTTGCCATAAGGTTTCGCCGGGACTAAAATCCGTTGGCATGTCCGCAACAAAAGGTTCGGCGCTAAATCGACTGAAAGTGACGGGACCTATATTGGGTGCAAAAGGCGGTTTTTTTAGGCTTTTTAAATCGATCAGCGTTTTCTGGCAAACGATTGGATTTTTGTTATCGATACACTCAACCTCACCGAACGGTTCCCTTAAGGAATAATAATCCTCCAATCCCCATAAATTCCCTCCTATCCATCGCCCTTCGGCCAAATGGTTCAGACCGGTTTTGCCCAAACCCGGCCTGTTCAGGCGGAACAAGCCTTGCTCGGATTCGTTCCGATATAACATGTTGGTCGGCAGGAAATAATCCACCGCATTGGCAGTTCCTTTGGCGACGCTTTGCCAGCCGAAGCTCGAATCGGATGGGGGCAGATAAAGACCACCCATCGTACCGGTCTGGACATGATGCCAGAAATCCCACGGTAGATTGACCAGGCTATAAAATACTAGTCCGACATGGGTATAAATGAGGCTATAGCCGAGATCCACAGGGCCGATCGCTGTCTGTAACAGATTTACCGGCAGCTTCAACCACTGATTATTATTTTGATAACTTAACTGATCCAGTTTTTTGCTTGCCTGATTCCCGATTTGAGTAATTTGAGTATTCAGGAGATTCTCGCGCAAGCTGAATAAAGCGCCATTCGCATAGTCATAGGTCGTGTAAACGATGGCTTTACGGGAGATGAATTTGAGCGTCTGTGTCGGTGCGAAATTAATAACATCCACAGGATACGATAATTCGCTGGGATGGAAAGCCGGGTTGAACAACACCAGCGAATTAATCGGTGTTTCTGTGGTTTTATCGTACCATTCCTTTAATAAGGGCGGTTTTTGCAGCCCGCTAAACGCAATCTCCAGTTCTCCGAATGGCTTGCGGTGCCCCGTAAGGTCGCACACTGCCAGATCTTTCAATAATTCGCTCGAACCTTGCTTGGTCTGGTTGCAACTGGCTAGTTGACTAAATTGTTTGGGATTTGCTGCAATGGATTCCAGCATCCATCGTCTTACCGCTTCCATGCCGGCCATCGTAACCAGTTTAGCGCCATAGCTATGACCAATAAGATGTAATTTAGTCTTTGCCAACGAAACGCAGACATCATCATCCGGATTCAGCGGATCGGGTTTCACGCAACTGGAGTCCTGCATCGATTTATTTGCTTTGTCGCCATCTGCCTGATTCGCCATTTTCCCCTCTTTCAACGTTATTTTGGTTATGGGAGGGATTTGCTTTTGTTTAATTAAACGGTAAATCAGCGCCGACACCGGGACATCCTCGCCCATTATCGCGTCGGCGTCTTGAATCAAGTTGGTATCAAAATAGCCGTAAGGACTGTCTTTCCACTCCTTATCCAGATAATCGTTCGGATACTGCGGCCCCAATGCAGTTTGCGCCGCATTCAGGCTTTGTTTCCAGGCAGAGAGCATGTTCAACGGGACCTTATCGATAAGGTTAGTGATTGGCTGTGCGGCCGAATCCATCCCGAACGGCAGGATGGCCTTGGCCATATTGGTGATCGGACGAGTTGCCGATGTCCACGTTACGAAGATGAAATAGGGCTGAAAGGTGGCGGGCGGTTTGTCGTCCTTCATGAACTTGTCGATCCGTTCCATGTAATTATGGTAATTGGCGATGGCCAGCGGCAAGGTGTAATCCCAGCCGTGAGAGATCAGATAAATGTCGCTGATGGGAGGCTTATCGAGCGCTTTCCGCCATTTCATCTCGACCAGCAAATCCTCGATCGGGTGGGTCAACAGGCGGTGGTCGCCGTTGTAAATGGCGAATGTGTAATTATGGCCGCGCACCGTGTAAGACTCCTTTTTATGAGGCATATAGGGAGTCAGATGCTTCTGGGTACAGCCATTGAGCAAAAATAGCGCTATGCAGCCGGATAGGGCGAATCGAAAAAGGGAGGCCATGTATTCTCCTTCTTTTTTAGCTTGGTTTCATAACCAAAGTGAGCTTTAAAAAATATGACCTAAAATAGTGGATGGCGTTGCCGTTTTTGAACTCATTTTGTAATGAGTTCAAAGCCGGGTAGGGGGAGAGACTGTGAAAGTATTATCAAAATTAGTTTAAAAACCTATTCACCACGAAGGCACGAAGACCACGAA
>CAZJOY010000377.1:0-3119 GCA_964547705.1 uncultured Methylobacter sp.
GGTTCATGGCGGCGAAAACCGGACCACCCGGCCGGGACCGCCTGCCGCACAAGGAGCCACGAGGCAATACGACGCACCCGGCAAAATAACACCGACTCGTCGTAGACCTGAACGCCGGCGCCCCGTTCGCGGCAAGGTAGGTGTTTTTTGCCGAGCGACCGGCAAGTGCGGTTCTCCTAAGCCGACGGGGCCAAACGCTCGGCGGGCAAAATGGAAGCAGAGCCTGATTTTTACGCGCAAAAAAGCCGGGACAGGCCCGGCTGGTTTTGTTTTTGGCTGTTTTTTTCGGTTGACCGTGGGAGTCAAAAAACTAATTCATTCGACCCCTTTGGCTAGACTATTAAATATCACTATCGCTTTGCTTCTCGCTTCGTTTTCTATGAAGGTCGTTGATAAACATCACGTTCGCTAGTGCAACGGCTAACACTGCATCGATTTGCATTGCAGAGATTACGGCGACGACCGAGAGCGTTACACTTTTTATTAAAAGGTGATGATCCGCATAAAGACCAGATTTGTAAAAAACAGTCTTACCCGCAAGAACGACGAGGGCAACAGTAAGAACTAATGCAGACTGAAGCACCGCGGCAACAATTCGCTCAAGCCTTCGCGTGTCATCGAGAGTCTCCGAAAAGTCGGCTACTTCTAACTTTTTTGGGGAAACAAGCCTATTGAGTGCATTCGGATACAAAAATGCTATCCAAATTCCCATAATAGTAAAAACCATCGCCGAAACGTTTGAGAGTAGGCCTATGTAGTCTTTTAAATCCTCATATCGATAATTAATTTGAAATCTTGTGGTGCTATAGAAAACAGCGCCGCCAATTATCAAATAAATTATTAATCGAGCAATCATTAGATTGTTCCCGTGCGGATTGCCGGAGTTGAAATCCCCAAATCCCTGAATATGGGGCCAAGTAGTTCTTGACGTTTGTCCGCTAACCGCGCATGGAGCACCGATGCGACAAATACCTCATTGCTTTCCTGATTGACGTTCACAGTTTCACGAAGTCTATAGCGATCAACCCAAAATGTGTTTCCGGCATCAGTTTCGAATCCAACGTTATCCCAATCTGAATTCTTGCGGCTCTCTTTTGCGAAAGTTTCGATTATTTCTTTTAATTCTTTTGCGCTCGGCTTGGCTTCAGCTCGAATCTCAATCTGACGGCTTTTCGCTTTTGGCTTTGGGTTCAGGTATGGAATTGAATCAAAAACTTTGATCCACTCAGCTCGGTCGTCTTTTCCAGACTGAAGCCTGACTGTCTCTCGCCGGACAATGTGAGTAACCTTTCCTGCGAGATCGTTCAGTTCTGCTGAGGAGGTGCTAAGGCTTCGCAACTTGACATCAAACCTGTAGCTGTAACGTTTTGCCTGAGCATCGATTCCTTGTTGAAACGATAACCTCACAAAGCCCTTTTCCGTTACTTGCTTCAGTTTGTCTTGATGCTCGACCCTATTATTAATGCACCGCGTTACCCAGTCCTGCATCATCTGCGAGTCACATACAGAGTGATCAAATTTTATTGAAAGGATTAGATTCAGATTTGGGATTACCCAGTAATAACATGGACGGCCCCAAATGACCTTAGAGCCTTTGTAGTTATTTGTGTACGCGACAACCTTGCCTTGCCCTGTTGCATCATCTTCCTTAGCCCCCCAAAGTGTTCCCGCGCTGTCTGCATCGGACTTCCAAAGAATCACTAAGTATTCGCCGCTTGTTTCACATTTATAAATATCGCGGCAGTAACACTTAGGTGCATTCGAACGGGACTCTCGAGGGTCCCAAGGGATAGTGTCAACAAAATTGCGCCCTCGAACCCAGTTTGCGATTAGATCAAATGTTTCCTCAAGCTCGCATCCATGCGGCTTGGAGTCTCCATGTTTGAACAAACCACACTCAGTGACATTGAAATAGTTAATGTGTCCGGCGATGATCATGAAATAACCCTAAGCAAAGCGACTAAAAGCAATCAGGTTGATGAGATATATTTAATAACTTTGCCATTAATATATCATGGCGGCATGAGAAAATGATGTACGGCTAATCGGCGGCGCTCGCTAGGCCTCGCAAAGGCAAAAGGGGTAAGGCACGATTTTTCTGGTGATCTATGTCCTGGATGGTGTCGAGCTTCCAGTCCTTGACCTCGAGCACCAGCAAGCTGCGGCGCGGGTTGAAGACAACGAAGTCGGGATGTACGTTGCTCGGGCCGAGCGGTACGTCGTACCAGAGTAGCCATTCGTCTTCGAGCTTTTGTTCGAGGCGGTAGGCCAGGCGCCGCTCGCCGCCTGTCATGTTCGACACGCAGGTGCCGATTGCCGGTATCAGCGCAGCCAAGGCCGCCCCCTTATGCTTTTGTATTCGGACGATTATGCCATTCAAAAGCTGCAGCAAGTTTTGCTAATTTGCCTTGATCGTGAATTACCAAACGAAGAAAACTAGTGTCCAGATCGTCACCATCCGGCCGACTGGCCATCGCATGGCCATCCCGGCATTTCTCGGTTGGTGAGATTGAGCCGTTCGGATCATTTCTCTGTCATCAAAGTTTTTCCCCGCAGTTGATAAATATCCGGTCTGGCATGGGCTCGTGTTGGCATGCCCTGACAGGACAAAAACAGGGGGTAACAAGTGATTTCAGATTGGCGTTGGTGCATGTGTGGCCTTGCAACTCGGAAACAGTTAGTCGGCAAATGGATTTCGGGCGCTATGCAGCGAGATGCCACGCGCTGGCTTGGCGTCCTGATGCTGGCGCTCTGCGCCAGTTTGCCGGCAGACGCAGCGACTTTGGTAAATGGTGGAACGGTGTCTGGCGCGATTGGCATGGCAGGTGGGCTGGACAGCCATGTCTTTGCGGCGAACGCCGGTGAGAACGTCTGGTTGCGCATCGTGGACACTGGGAACTCCGATTTTCAGCCAAAGATGACCGTGTATGGCCCCGGTGGAACACTGATCGGAAGCGACTATGACAGCGATGTGGGCAAGCTGGAATTCACGATTGCCAGTTCCGGAACCCATACCGTTGTTGTCTCGGATGCGGTCGGCACGCATACCGGAACCTACACGCTGTATCACGTTCGGGTACCAGGGGCGAACGAGGGCGGGCAACTGATCAATGGCGGTG
>CAZJOY010000378.1:0-3105 GCA_964547705.1 uncultured Methylobacter sp.
CTTGACTTCTGAGCCCGTACTCCGCCAAAGTTTCGACGATAGTGCGCATATCCCGGATAGGTACACGTTCTTGCAGCAGATTCTGTAATACCTTGACCACGACGCCCAACGGCAACGTCTTCGGCACCAAGTCCTCGACCAGCTTAGGAGCGGATTTAGCCAGATTGTCGAGTATCTTATTCGCCTCTTCATATCCGAACAGCTCATGCGCATGCGCCTGCAAGAGATGACTTAAGTGAGTCGCCACCACAGTTCCTGGATCAACTACAGTATAGCCCAGAGTTTGAGCATGATCTTTTTGGTGCGGCTCTATCCATACGGCATCCAGACCAAAAGCAGGATCCTTACAGGCATTACCCTTCAATACCCCAAAAACTCGCCCCGGATTAATCGCCATCTCCATTTCCGGCATAATTTCAGCCTCACCTACAGTCACCCCCATTAGTGAAATTCTGTAGGCCGTCGGGCTTAAATCAAGATTATCCCGGATATGCACCGATGGGATTAAAAAGCCCAGCTCTTGCGACAGTTTTCTTCTGACACCTTTAATACGGACCATCAGCTGCCCGCCCTGATTTTTGTCCACTAAGGGAATCAGGCGATAACCTACTTCCAAACCAACCACATCAACCGGCATCACATCGTCCCAGCCCAACTCTTTGGCCTCGGGCGCAACTGTATGCGGTAGTTGTTCTTGCGGGTAATCAAGCGAAACCAACTCAGCTTCTTTATGCTGTTTCTCAATAAAATACGCAGCACCGCCTAAAATCGACGCCAATAAGATAAAGACCAGATTCGGCATGCCTGGAATAATACCCAGCGCCCCCACTACCGCAGCTGTAACTGTCAATGCTTTGGGGTTTGCAAAGAGTTGCGCTGAGACTTGTTGCCCAATATTTTCACCAGTGCTGCCAACCTTAGTAACAACCAGCGCCGATGCTACTGACAATAGCAAGGAGGGAATTTGAGCAACTAAACCGTCACCGATAGACAGTAATACATAAATCTTCCCAGCCTCGGCAAAACTCAAATCGTGCTGAAGAACGCCAATAGCCAGGCCGCCAATCATGTTGACGAATAAAATAATAATCCCGGCGATCGCATCGCCTCTAACAAACTTGCTAGCACCGTCCATAGAGCCGTAAAAGTCGGCTTCGGTAGCTACTTCGGCACGCCGCGCGCGCGCTTCATCCTGGGTAAGCAGCCCTGCATTCAAATCCGCATCAATAGCCATTTGTTTGCCCGGCATCGCATCCAGCGTAAATCTCGCCCCGACTTCGGCAATCCGCCCGGCACCTTTGGTAACAACCATGAAATTAATGATGATCAATATCGCAAAAACCACCAAACCCACGGCAAAGTTACCGCCGATAACAAAGGCGCCAAAAGCCTCAATCACTTTGCCGGCCGCATCGCCCCCATTATGCCCCTCAATCAATACAATACGTGTCGAAGCCACGTTCAACGCCAAACGTAATATGGTCGCAAGCAGAATGACGGTCGGAAACGATGCGAACTCCAACGGTTTAAGCGTATAAACAACGACCAGCAGGATGATTAACGAAAAAGCGATATTAAAGGTAAAAAACAGGTCAAGTACGAATGCCGGCAACGGCAATATCAACATCGACAATACCATGATGATGACTAATGGCGCCCCCAGCTCGGCCTTACCCAATACCGCTAACGCTGATTTTAATTTAGTGAAATCCATATCTGTTAATCCCGTTTAAACTCGTCAGGCACGCTAATATTCTCCGGCGGTAACGGTACGCGCCAATCGTTTTTATTAGCTGCTTTTAACTGATACACATAGGCAAGTATTTGAGCTACGGCTAAGTAAAGCCCCTGAGGTATCTCTGCATCCAACTCGGTTGAATAATATAATGCCCTGGCTAACGGCGGCGAAGCCACCAACGGCACATCGGCACCTAGCGCGGCATTACGGATCTGGGCGGCTATCAAATCAACTCCTTTGGCAACCAGTCTGGGCGCGCTATTCGAATTCTGGTCATATTTTAAAGCCACCGCGTAATGACTGGGATTGGTAACAATGACGTCCGCTTTCGGCACCTCAGCCATCATACGGTTTTGCGCCATTTCCATTTGCAGCCTGCGCTGCCGCCCTTTTATCTCTGGGCTACCTTCGGATTCTTTATGTTCGTCCCTGATTTCCTGCTTGGACATTTTCATATTTTTACTGAAATCCCACAATTGATAAGGCACATCAATCATAGCAATCAACACCAATGAGGCGCTGAGCAGTAAAAAACACATACCAATAATATTCAGCGCATGGCCGATTGACTGATCGAGTGTCTCGGCGCCTAATCCCAGCAGTTCATCTATAAAGTCTTGATATAAAACAACTGCAACACCAAAAACCAATAAAACTTTCAACAATGCCTTAAACAGCTCAACCAGTCCTCTTACCGCAAAAATTCGGCCAATCCCTGTAATAGGATCCATTTTTGACGGTTTAAACGCCACGGCTTCCCAACTGAATACCCAACCACCTATTGATATAGGCGTGATAATCGCGATGAGGACCATCAGCGCCAAAAATGGCGCTATCAACATAACGCCATCGATAATATCCTGCTTAAAATGCGATATCAGGCTAACCGGATCAAAAATAGTTGAACGGCTTAGTTGAAACTCAGCCTTCATCATATCCAACAGCCCCTTACCGATTTTTCCTCCCTGCATCAACAAGAACGCCGCGCTGGCTATCATCATCGCAAACGTATTAAGCTCTCTGGACCGGGCAATTTGCCCCTTTTTCCTGGCATCGGCTAATCGCTTGCCAGTGGGGTCTTCTGTTTTATCTTCGTTATCTGCCATGACTTATTCTACAAGCGCAGCAATTGCCCGATCAGATCGTAACCATCCGTCAACATTCCGGAAAATTGGTCCGATACATCGGGTAATGTTTTCCAAATCAACAGCATTCCCGACATTAACGTTACCGGAAAACCGACCGAAAAAATTTGTAATTGCAGAGCCGCTCTGGCCGCTACCCCAAACATGATGTTAATCAACAACAGACTGGAAACGACAGGCAAAGCGAACAATAATCCGCCCGCGAACATCCGGCTGACCAAA
>CAZJOY010000379.1:0-3102 GCA_964547705.1 uncultured Methylobacter sp.
ATGCGGCTCCCAGGAAAATCTGCAACGACAAGCGATGAAAGTCATGCTGAAAAGCTGGGATAAACAGTTTCCGGGTCGGTTGGAAACCATATTTACCAGTCTGCAAAATGTCGCGCCTTCGCAGTTGGCCGATACACAGTTATTTGACTTTTCCGGCTTAATGCGCAGTCAACAAGCTGTTGAAGAACAGGTTATGACATTTATCGCCAAGGATGGTGTGTATGCCGCAAGCCAGTCGGGAACTGGCGCGGCGAATGCCGGGTTAGACGTACTAGCTCAGTGACCTGCATTGTTCTTTTTACCGATTTTGGGCCGTTCGGTCCTTATACAGGGCAAATGGAATCAGTGCTGCGGCTGTCCGCGCCAAATGTGCCGATTATCAATCTGCTGAGCAATGCCCCAACAGCTAATCCTCGTCTAAGCTCCTACTTATTGGCCGCACTCCGGTACAGCTTTCCGGTTAACAGTATTTTTCTGGCTGTGGTTGATCCAGGCGTTGGTAGTGAACGCAGAGCTGTCGTCTTGCAGTCTGACGGACAAATATTTGTTGGGCCGGATAACGGCTTGTTGAATACCGTCGCCGTCCAGTCTCAAAATACGCAATGGTCGAAAATTATCTGGAGACCGGAACAATGTTCGATGAGCTTTCACGGCAGGGATATATTTGCCCCGGTTGCCGCAAAGTTGGCTATTAATGTGGCGGATGGTTTGTTGCAGTCATTTGAGCGAAATGATTTAAGCGATTGGCCGCAAGACTTGGCTGAAGTCATTTATTTCGATTATTACGGCAATGCGATGACCGGATTGCGCTATCAGGAAGACTTCATTGGTAAGGTGTTAAATATTAACGGGATTGCGATCAAACAAGCCGATACTTTCAGCGATGTCGAAGCGCTACAAGCATTTTGGTATAAAAACTCCAGTGGTCTGGTAGAAATTGCAGTCAATAAAGGCCGAGCAGAGCAGCAGTTGGCTTTGAAATTGGGCATGCGGGTTAGCCTGTCATCTATTTTCTAGAAAACAGTCGATTTGATGAAGCGGCTAAAATAGCAACTAATTCCTTAACTTAATGGCTTTAAGCCGGTAACTTGAGATGAACAGGTTCGGCTTATAGTTTATAATTAGCCCTCTAAAGTTTTCATCGATCAAATGCCCATCCTTGCGTTTGGTCTCGACTGTCATTGGTTAAATACACCTCATGCAAGAAATAAATCCGATCAAAAATAAAATAGCCGACTTAAAAAGCCGTGGCGATGCCCTTAGGAGGTATCTTTGACTTTGACGTCAAGAGTGAGCGTTTAGTCGAAGTTTTAAGAGAGCTGGAAAATCCCAAAATCTGGGACAACCCCGAAGAAGCGCAGGCCCTAGGCAAAGAGCGCGGCCAACTGGAAGTCATAGTTAACACTATTAGCGATTTGGAACGCGGCCTCTCCGACGCAGAAGAGCTGCTGCTGATGGCGGTTGAAGAAAACGATGAGGAAACGGTTGATACCGTCGTCGATGATTTAGAACACTTTGAAAAAAGAGTCGCAGACCTGGAGTTTCGCCGCATGTTCTCCGGGCAAATGGATGCCAATAATGCGTTTTTGGACATACAGTCCGGTTCAGGCGGCACTGAAGCTCAGGATTGGGCATCGATGATCGAGCGCATGTATTTACGCTGGGGCGAGCAGAAAGGTTTTAAAACCGAATTGATCGAAGAATCGCAAGGCGACGTGGCTGGCATCAAAAGCGCCACGATCAAGTTCGAAGGCGAATATGCGTTCGGCTGGTTGCGCACCGAAACCGGTGTGCATCGCTTGGTCAGAAAGTCGCCGTTCGATTCAGGCAATCGCCGTCATACCTCGTTTGCGTCGGTATTCGTATCGCCGGAAATCGACGATGACATCGATATCGACATCAATCCTGCCGATATACGTATCGACGTTTACCGTGCCAGCGGCGCGGGCGGTCAGCATATCAACAAAACCGAATCGGCCGTGCGCATGACTCACAATCCGACCGGAATTGTCGTGCAATGTCAAAGCGACCGCTCACAGCATAAAAACCGCGATACCGCGATGAAACAATTGAAAGCGAAATTGTATGAGTTGGAAATGCGCAAACGTAGCGAATCGGCTCAGGCGTTGGAAGATACCAAATCCGACATAGGCTGGGGCAGCCAGATTCGATCTTATGTTCTGGATCAATCGCGGATCAAGGACTTGCGCACCAGCGTCGAAACAGGCAACACCCAGGCGGTTTTGGATGGCGATTTGGATCAGTTTATCGAAGCCAGCTTGAAGAGCGGCTTGTAAAATTATTAAAACGAAGAGTTAAAAAATAAAATGTCAGAAATCGAGCACGACGAACAAGAACAAATCAAACAACGCCGCAGCAAATTAAACGAGTTGCGTGAAAATGGCGGCATTGCTTTTCCTACCGATTTTCGCCGCAATGTAGTTGCAGGCGAATTGCTGGCCGAATACAGCGAAAAATCCAAGGAAGAACTCGAAGAGCAACCGTTGCGAGTAAAGTTGGCCGGACGCATGATGACCCGCCGGGTGATGGGTAAAGCCAGTTTCTGCCATATTCAGGACATGTCCGGCAAAATTCAGTTGTATGTGACTCGCGATGCATTGCCTGAAAGCTTTTACAATGAGCAGTTCAAAAAATGGGATATAGGCGACATCGTTGGCGCGGAAGGCGTATTGTTCAAAACCCAGACCGGCGAACTCAGCGTCAAGGTTGATGATATTCGCCTGCTGACCAAAGCTTTGCGGCCTTTGCCTGAAAAATTCCACGGTATTGCCGATCAGGAGATCAAATACCGCCAGCGCTACCTGGATTTGATCATGAGCGAGCAATCGCGCAATACCTTTTTGATTCGTTCCAAGGTGGTGGCTTATATTCGTCAATTCCTGATTGAGCGCAATTTCCTGGAAGTTGAAACGCCAATGATGCAGATGATTCCCGGCGGAGCTACGGCGCGCCCTTTTACGACTTTTCATAATGCGTTGGACATGGAACTGTACTTGCGTATTGCGCCGGAATTGTATTTAAAGCGCTTGGTTGTCGGCGGTTTTGAGCGGGTGTTTGAAATTAACCGCAACTTCCGTAACG
>CAZJOY010000380.1:0-3087 GCA_964547705.1 uncultured Methylobacter sp.
CCGTTGCGTGGCAATATTCAGTACGCTGAAATGATTGGCACCGGGTACGCGGATACAGTGCAGTATTGGGTTGCTGGTTGTTGCGCACAAGGTTTCAAGAGCGGCGCTGTTATTGGTGCCATCGGTCCCTTCAATGATATAGGTGGGTTTATCAATTCCCGATAGCCAATGGATGGGGGAACGTAATTTCAGCTCCATCGGATCGAAGTCGGAAAAACTGACTGGAATTAGCGAAAGAGGGTAGCTATCGACACTGGCTACGGGACCAAAAGAAAATATTGCTTTAAAACGAGGTTTCATGGCTGCTGTTAAGAGTGCCAGTGTGCCGCCCGTGCTGTGTCCGCCCAGATAAATCTGTTCAGGATCGACATAATCGAGCTTGTTTAGCTGGTCGGCCGCTGCCAACACATCGTCAACCTCGCCCAAGAAAAACTCCTTGCCGCTATCGTCACCGTTACCGCCCCGAAGGGTAGGAAAAAACATAATAATACCGGCATCCCTAAACGCATGCGCGGATTGGTCATTGGATTCCGGGCCCTGTATCCAAAAATCAGAGAGTGAATTAGTATCGCCGCCGGTGAGCCAGATAATCGCAGGATGGCGGCGGCCGTCTTTGGGGGCGGGGGAAATAAAGCCCGGCAACCAAGGTTTTCGTGGGGTTTTGTAATCGTTACGCACGAACAAATCCGCCGGCGGATTTGGCAAGGGCAAAGGCTGCGGGTCTTTTACGTTAATAGCGGTCTTGAATTCGTGGCGAGCTTGAACAAGTTCGGTGGCGCCTTCTTCGGCAAGCTGCTGACGCTCCGCCGCTAAAGTTTGAGCATGATGCTCTTCCCAGGAACGCTTTTGTGCATTCACTGTTTCAAATGACTGTTTATCGATGCATTGATAAGCTTGATTGATGTCATAGCCCGCTTCCATCGCGGCATCCTTAGCTTCCACCGTGGTCAGCGGAGCTCCGGCGCACACGTTTTCGTCATAGTGTTTTTGAGATGAGTCGGGGGCTTTTAACGCCGATTGCCCGAATAGAAAAATAACAATAAGCATTGCTGCATAAGCGATTTTGAAAAATGGCGAGCTTTGCCGGGGCTTTCGAGTTCGCTCGGCGGATCGTGATGCCGTATGGGCCTGCCACATAGCAGTACCGAGCGCTATTTTCTCTTGCAGGACTTGTTGCTGCTGTTGATCGAGTGCGTTTAGAAGATTACCCGGTTTGATCAGTTCGCTAAGCAATGCATTGACTTGAGCCAGCTCCCCCTCTTGCACAGTGAGATCAACCTTCATCGTATTACCGTTTTTTTTCGATAACAGGAACAGCGCTAAAGCGGCAATTCTATCTTGTGCAACAGCTTGGCCGGACTTATACATACAGCCTAGGTTGTACTGGGCCAATGCATGTCCTTGACTTGCGGCCAAGCGGTAGCAATTCAATGCTTGCAGGTGGTTTTTGGGTCCGCCTTCGCCCTGGCTGTACATGACGCCTAAGTTGTACTGGGCATCGGCCAAACCTTGATTGGCCGCTAATTTTAGCCACGACAATGAAGACTGTATGTCAACTTCCACGCCTTTGCCAAACCGGTAAATTTCGGCCAGCTCATATTGTGCGTCGGCATCGCCCGCTTGGGCGGCCAATACCGTTTGCTCAAGAGTTCTGGGGATTTCAGCGGTGGTCTTTTGCAGGCGCTGCAATGCCAGTCGTGATTTTTCAAATCCTTGTTTAGCTGCTCTTGTGTGCCATGCGGCAGCTTTTTTAAGATTTTTTTCTACGAATTGGCCTTGTTCATACATCAGGGCCACATTGTGCTGCGCGAATGCAAAGCCGTTTTTTGCCGAACGGACATACCATTTCACGGCTTCTTTCTTGTCTTGAGCGACACCGCGACCATCGTCATACATCATGCCGATGATAAATTGCGCAGCTTCATGTCCTTGTTCGGCAACTGGCATTAAGAGGGTCAGCGTCTGTTCATAATCGCCATTTTTGGCGGCGTTTTCGCCCAGTTGAAACGTCTCTTGCCGTTTTTGGATGGCCTGTTCCAGGACATTGACTAGATTGCCCGCTTGTCCCATTTCATTAGCCAGGACCGTGCCTTGTTCAATGATCCAGGACGGCAGCTGTTTAGAAATTTCATCGACAGTATCCTGATGATGGGGGTTCTTGATTGCCGATAAATAAAGTAAGGCATAAGCAATCAAGTAGTCCTGTTTAACTCCGTGCCCATTAGAAAACAATAAGCCCAGGTTATATTGGGCTACAGAGTTGCCTTGTTGAGCGAACTGCTTAAATTCTTGTAGGGCAGTAGCAAAATCTCCCTGATAGTAGGCGGCAAAACCTTTAACGCAATAGGCGCCATCACTGCTAGCCAATACTTGTCCGCCGGCCAGATGCACTTCATCCGCCTGCTCATCCATCACATTAAGTCCTAAAGCATTGGCCTGCACGATGACGAAGGGCCTCACTTCATCGAGCATCGCCGAGTTAAGCCCTATATTCCATACCGCGGTCCGGGTTTTGCCATTCATCGGCGAGTCAGTCCAGGCCACGCTATCAAAATCGACGTCGTCGGTTTCTTCGTCAATCGGTGCCGAAGCCTGATCGGGATAGCGTTCGGTCAGGCGTTGGGCCAGTTGTATAAAAAGCGGCAAGGCCGTGCCGACCGGCTGTTCATGTAATGCTTGCAGTTGTTGCTCTGCTTGAACTAGGGATGTAGGTAGGGATTGACTTTGAGGGTTTTGCCAGATTTGGATTACATAGCTCATAGGAGGTTTCTAAATTGTATGGCTTGGAATTAGAGGTCGAGACTGGGCAAAAGCACTTACTCTACACCGTTAAACATAGCCTCCGGGTTATGTTGCCTTGGTCTATGGGGCGTAAGTATATAAAAGTTACGCATTGACAGGCAATGTAAAACATAGCCTTAGGATTTGGTTAAAAATAATTTCCCGAACTCGCTATTTTCGGTCGTCAAGCCGTTCGTGCTGAGCCCTTCGACGATGCTCAGGAGAGCCCTGTCGAAGCATGATCGGCTTGACGCGGCAGGACCAAATTTTTCCGCTCACCTTTCGACAATGCTCCCCTGAGTTTAT
>CAZJOY010000381.1:0-3065 GCA_964547705.1 uncultured Methylobacter sp.
GCTTGCCGTTATCGGCTTCCCAAGGTTGCGGAAAACCGGGAATTTTTAAATGCGACACCGAAAATCCGGTTAAACCGGCTTTGGGCGAAGAACCGCGGCCGGTCGCGCCTTCGTCGCGGATTTCGCCGCCGGAGCCGGTTGCCGCGCCCGGATACGGTGAAATCGCGGTAGGATGATTATGGGTTTCGACTTTCATCAGCAAATGCGCATCTTCTTCGACATAGCCGTATTCGCCGGTCTGCGCATTGCGTATGAAAACCTGCTCCGTTGAACCGGTCATAACCGAGGCGTTATCGCTGTAAGCGGTCAAAATGCCTTCCGGGCTTTTTTCCGCGGTATTGCGGATCATCTTGAACAAGGTTTGTGCCTGCTCTACGCCGTCTATCGTCCAATCGGCATTAAAAATCTTATGGCGGCAATGCTCTGAGTTGGCCTGGGCAAACATCATCAATTCGACATCGGTCGGGTTTCTGCCTAAGCCTTGAAAACTTTCGGTCAGATAATCGATTTCGTCATCGGATAAAGCCAGCCCTAATTCCGTGTTGGCGCTAACCAACGCATCACGGCCCTGGTCCATTACCGCGACACTCAGTAACGGCTTAGGCTGATGATGAACAAACAAATCCAGTTCCGTGTTGCCTTCCAAGACGGTTTGGGTCATGCGGTCATGCAATAATGCTTTTACCGACGCCGGTAACGGCTGATCGACATCCAACGTGTACTCAATGCCCCGTTCGATACGGTTAACCGCGGATAACCCGCAACGCTGGGCAATCTCGGTCGCTTTGCTGGACCAGGGCGAAATCGTGCCGGAGCGCGGTACAACCAACAAACGCTGACCCTGAATATTGGCGCCCGGCAGTTTGGAACCGTAGGCCAGCAATTGCTTTAAAATCGCGTATTGGCTGTTATCCAGGTCATTTTCAATATCGACAAAGTGAATGAACCGGGCTGAGACGGCTTTGATAGCGGGTTCTATAGTCTGAAGTTCGGCCAGCAGTTTGTTAATGCGAAAGCCGGATAGCGCGGAAGTTCCAGGGATTTTTAACATGTGTAAAAAAGGTACAAGGTAAAAAGGTGCAAGGTTCAAGGAGCGTGATGCAGGTTTCGGCTTTTAACTTTCCCCTTGCACCTTGCTCCTTTTACCTCATAAATTACTTAGCCAAATCAGCCTTAATAGTATCGTGCAAAAGCGTTAATAAACTTAAACTTGTGCTATCAGCGACCGGTTTTTGGTCTTTATCCGCGACAATAACCTCGGTCTGCTGGTTGTTTTCTACCATTTTGAGAACATACTCTTGTTCAGTGGTTTGAAGTCCTTTGAAAAAGAAGTTGACCTCATCCCAAACAGATTCGTCTTCCACTTCCTTTTTATTCGGGTCATATTGAACGCGGAACATTCCTTCTTCCTGACTCCGATTAGTGACTTCAATAGACTTTCTGCTTAAGGCTTTACCAACCATACGCCATGCTATCGATAAAGGCGCGTTAATACGCAGTCGCTTTGTTTGTTGATCGGCATCAACCAGCTCAACCTTAATTGATTTCCGGTCTACTGTCGGGGCTTCTTCAGTTAACGGAGCAGCAGGAGCCACATTGGCTGATTCTGGAGCTGGAGCTGGAGCCGAAGACGGAGCCGGTGCTGGAGTGGGAACCTTTGACGGAGAATCGCCCGCAAGATCGGGAGGAATGATCATCGGTGGAATTTCAGTCGTAAACTGATAATCTTTTTCTTTATCCGGAAATAGCGTTTTTATATACGTGCAGGCCGATAAATTGACCAAAACAGCAACAATAATGAACGGCCTGATTTTAGTTTTCATAATCTGTATTAAATAACTTCGGCCTGACGCATTGCATCGCGAACCGCATCAAAGCAATCTTCCGTTAACCAGGTCAAAGGCAACCGTATGCCCTTGCCCATCAAACCCATTTCAGCAACCGCCCATTTAACGGGGATTGGATTCGACTGAATAAACAGGTTTTTATGCAGTGCAGCCAGTTTTTTATCGATGGCTGAAGCGGCTTCATTATCACCGGCTATCGCCAGCATAATCATTTCATGCACCAGTTTTGGCGCGACATTACCGGTCACAGTGATCGTACCGTTGCCGCCCAGCAGGCAAAACTCGCGGCTGGTCGCATCGTCGCCGGTATAAATTGCAAAATCGTCACCGGTCAAATCGCGGATTTTTTTAACTCTGGACAAATCGCCTGTCGCTTCTTTAACGCCGACGATGTTTTGCAGATGAGACAAACGGCCGACGGTTTCCGGCAGCATGTCACAGGCGGTGCGGCCCGGCACGTTATATAAAATCTGCGGAATATCGACGGCATCGTTGATAGCCTTATGATGCAGGTACAAGCCTTCCTGAGTTGGCTTGTTGTAATACGGGGTAACGATCAGACAGGCATCGGCGCCCGCTTCTTTAGCCAAGCGGGTCAGGTTGATTGCCTCGGTAGTCGAATTTGCGCCGGTTCCGGCAATTACCGGGATTCTGCCGCCGACATACTCGACAACGGACTTGATAACATCGCAATGCTCATGCTCATCCAGCGTCGCCGACTCGCCTGTGGTGCCGACAGCAACCAAGGCATCGGTTCCTTCCGCTATGTGAAATTCCACCAGCTTTTTCAAGCTCTCCTTATCCACTGCACCGCTTGCATCCATCGGTGTCACTAAAGCTACGATACTACCTTGAATCATGAAATCTCTCGATCAGAATTAATGCTGTTACAAAATTGGAGGCATTATAACAAGCAAATAAGTAAAACTCAGCTTGATACGTAATTTTACTGATATTTAGTCGGGAAACGCGAATCCTGAGGCCAAGCAGCCCTTAGACTACGACGCATTTAGGGAGAGGCAGGGTATCTTGTTCGCTCTCGTTCCCACGGGCTCCGTGGGAATGCAGTCAAGGCGCGCTGCGCCGCGAATCACGATCAGCGGCTGCATATTAAGGGACGTCGAGCGTCATTGCCATTAAGTTAAGCCGTTCGTGGTTAGCCCCATTCGACAAGCTCATGACAGGCTTCGATAAACTCAGGAGAGCTTTGTCGAACCA
>CAZJOY010000382.1:0-3061 GCA_964547705.1 uncultured Methylobacter sp.
CTGTTTGTCGATATGGCACACGTCGCCGGTCTAGTTGCCGCAGGTTTATACCCTAACCCTGTACCAATTGCCGACGTGGTCACCAGCACCACTCACAAGTCTTTGCGCGGCCCACGCGGCGGTTTGATTTTGTGCAAAAGCAACCCGGAACTGGAGAAAAAATTCGACTCGAACATCTTCCCCGGCATTCAGGGCGGCCCGTTAATGCATGTGATCGCGGCCAAAGCCGTCGCGTTTAAAGAAGCCATGCAACCGGAATTCCGCGTTTATCAGCAACAGGTGATTAAAAACGCCCAAGCCATGGCCGCAGTGTTTATGAAACGCGGCTTTGACGTCGTTTCCGGCGGCACCGACGATCATTTAATGCTGGTTTCGCTGATTGCCAAAGGCATTACCGGCAAGGCGGCGGATGCAGCTTTAGGCAAAGCACACATTACGGTTAACAAAAACGCCGTACCTAACGACCCACAATCGCCGTTTGTGACCAGCGGCATTCGTGTCGGCACGCCGGCGCCGACCACTCGCGGATTTAAAGAAGCGGAAATGATCGAAATCGCCAACCTGATGTGCGATGTGATGGAAAACATGGAAGACAAAAGCGTGCTTGCAGCAGTGCGCGAAAAAGTCAGCAATCTTTGCGCGCGGTTTCCGGTTTATAGTTAATGAGAAGGTCGGGCAACGGCTTCTCGTTACCCGACATTTTGGCTGTCATCACATATTAAAAGAGAGTGTTATGTATATTAAATCCCTGATTTATGAAGATCAATCTACGGACTGGAAACTGGAATTAATAGAATTTAAACCTCTGACTTTATTAGTCGGTGTCTCTGGTGTAGGTAAAACACAAATATTAAAGGCATTGCTTAATTTAAAAAGAATTTCGCGTGGAAGCTCTTTAAATGGTTTGAAATGGGAAATTGAATTTAAGTCAAGCACAGGACTTAATTACAAATGGTGCGGCGCATTTGAAAACAAAGGATTTATTTCAGAAATAATCTCTGAATTTGTAGATGACGAAGAAGATGAAAAAAACAAGCCCTACATAGATAATGAGCAGTTATTTATTGATGGTGATTTGATTGTTGATAGAAATAGAGAGGGTATTCTTTTCAATGATAATAAAACCGTAAAATTATCACAGCAAGAGAGTGTTATTTCTTTATTAAAAGAAGAAGAACAAATAAAAGATATACATGAAGATTTTAAAAAGATTCTTTTTGATAATAATGCAGGCGATAGCTTCAGATTAAACAGATTTAGTTTTGACAATGAAATAGAATCAAAATCAAAAAAATACACGAGTTTGCAAGCAATTAGAAATAGTGATGAACATATTAAAATAAAACTCTGTTTATTATATATAAATCAAAAAAAATCATTTAACGAAATAGTGGATTATTTTATTGATATATTTCCTCATGTTAAAGATATAAAAATTGAACCTATCAGCGACGATAATAAAAAACTACCTTTTTATTTTAGAGAATCGCCATTTATTCAAATTAGAGAGAAGGACGTATCCAATTGGATAGATGAGTTTAAAATATCATCAGGCATGTTAAGAACTTTAATGCACATTGCTGAATTATATTTATGTGCTGATGATACTGTTATATTAATTGACGAATTTGAAAACAGCCTGGGTATAAACTGTATTAGTCAAGTTACCCACAGCATACTTGTCTCTGAGCGTAATTTGCAATTTATCATTACCAGCCATCATCCTTATATCATTAACGATATGGATTTTTCTCATTGGAAAATAGTGACCCGAAAAGGCAGCGTAGTAACAGCCACTGATGCTGAAAAGTTTGGTATTGGTAGCAAATCAAAGCATCAGGCTTTTACACAACTAGCTAATTTAACGGCATATTCTGAAGGGATAGACAGTTGAATATCTACTTTTTGGTTGAAGGAAAAACCGAACTAAAAGTTTATCCACAATGGCTGAGCCATTTAGCTCCTAATTTATCACGAGTTAATTTCGCTCAAGACGCAAGCATAAATAACTATTATCTTATAAGTGGCCTTGGCTATCCTCGCCTGCTTGATATTGAACTCGTCAACTGTGTAGATGAAATTAATGAATGGGCTAATTACGATTATTTGGTTTTGGTCATAGACTCAGATGACATGAGTGAACAAGAAAAAACTAACGAGATTTACCAATTTATAAAAGATAAGAACATCGTTTTAAATTCAAACTGTCAATTACAGGTGATAGCGCAAAAGTCGTGTATGGAAACTTGGTTTTTAGGTAATCAAAAGGTCTATACAAAATCAGTCGGCAGGCACAGTGATTTTTATCATCATGCAAAATTTTACGATGTGTCTCAACAAGACCCTGAAACTATGGACAAGCCGCAATCGTTAGCTGGCTCGGTTTCTGTTTATCATGAAATATATTTACGGAAAATGTTGGCGGAAAAGAATATAAGATATTCGAAATCATCACCTAGAGAAGTTGGTGAAACGCATTATCTCGATCAATTGCAAAAGCGTGTTTCCGAAACACAACATCTGATGAGTCTAAAAAAGTTTTTTAATTTCTGTGAGACCATTTCAACATCCTAAAAGGCTGTGATATAGAAAAGATAAATTAGAGCTGTAGGTTGGGCTGAATGCAATGAAGCCCAACAGAAATAGACAAAAAAACGTTGGGCTTAATACCTCAGCCCAACCTACAACCTACAACCTACAACCTACAACCTACAAGCTACAAGCTACAAGCTGGGAACAATTTAATGACACATTCTATTGAAAAAATAACCGCAAAAATCAGCGCACTCCCTGAGCCTATGCAACAAGAAGTGTTCGATTTTATTGAGTTCATGCACCTCAAAGCTGCCCGACTGGCAATGTTGTCCAAACAAAACCCCGCTTTGTTAAGCGAACAAGCATTATCAGTCGGCTGGAATCGGCCTGAAGAAAATGATGCCTGCGTCAGTTACTAAAAATAGCTAAACATCAACCAACTCCTTTTTTGAAAATATAAACATGTCAGACATAGAAATCGCTCAACAAGCCCACATGAAACCGATCATCGGCTTGGTTAAAGAAC
>CAZJOY010000383.1:0-3060 GCA_964547705.1 uncultured Methylobacter sp.
GATGCGTCGGGATTTCCAGCGCTTCCATGCCGCAGGACTCGATGACCTGCAACAAGCCGTAAAAGGTCGGCGATTCGATAGCGATGACGTCGCCCGGTTTGCAGACCGCCAGCAGCGCAAGCCGGACCGCGTCCCTTGCTCCATGCGTGATGACGATGTCCTCGGGGCTGACGTCGCAATTCAACTCGACCATGCGCTTGGCAATCTGGCGGCGAAGTTCCTGATTGCCGAGCAATTCATCGGTGTCGAAACAGCGTTTCTCAAACAGGCGCGCGACTTTTTGGGTGGCTTGTTGCAGGACTCGCGTCGGCAAAAAATCAGGCGTCGGCACCGAAGAACCGAGGTTGATTTGGTAAGGGTCTTTCGCCGCCAGCAGGATTTGCCGAGTCAGGGATTGGCCCGTTACGCGGGAAGGCGTCGTTGACGGTTCGGAAATATCGGGTTCGGTGATCGGCAGTCGGCGCACGGTGCTGACGTAGTAGCCGGAGCGTGCGCGCGCCTGGATTCGGCCTTGGTCCTCTAATAACCGGTAGGCTTCAAGTGCGGTCGATACGCTTATGTTCATTTGCTGGCTTAAGCGGCGGATGCCCGGCAAGCGCTCGCCGGAGCGGTAAACGCCTTGTTCGATATGGGCGAGGATGTTTTCGGCTACGGTTTCGTAGAGATGCTTCATTGGTTTTGGATTTCTGCGGTTTAAGCTGGAGCTGGCAAATTTAGCACAACTGTACCGCTTTGCGGTTATATTTTTACTATTGTATCGATCCCGCTTTTATATCACTCGTTCCTACGCGCCGCGTGGGAATGCAGTGCAGGACGCGCGGCGTCCCGTATATGCCAGACGCTGGTCATGATTAGTGGCGCAGCGCACCTTGACAGCATTCCCACGGAGCCCGTGGGAACGAGGGAATTCTCCGCTGTGGAAGAGATAAATCCAAGGTTTCCATAACAGTTATCCGGTTTATAAAGCAGAACAGATCGCTCAAAACTGCAATCTGTACCCTTAAAATCATTTTTTCCTGAATCTGTCAGCCCCCTTACCTCATCCGTAAACTATCTCCCGTCGATCCCCCTCAGAGATTGACAGCCATAGCTCTCCCTGCATCCCCGCGATGCAGGGCTTTTTACTTATTACAAGGAATATTCGATGCCAGCAGTTCAAAAACCAGCTCACGCCAAAGGCGATTTTTTTGTCGATTACGAAGAAAAAGTATTCGAGGACGTTAAAGCCGAACCCGGCGAAAAAGCCTTGGTGAAATTCCACACCGTCGCGTTTGAAGGTTCTATCGGCTACGTAAATCTGTTGCAGGCGACCCGCTTGCAACGCAAGGGCTTTGAAACTTCTATCCTGCTGTACGGGCCGGGCGTAACGCTGGGCATTCAACGCGGCTTTCCGCGCCTGGGCAACGAGGCTTTTCCGGGCCACCAAAACTACACCAATCAAATCAACAAATTCATAGCCGAAGGCGGCAAGGTTTATGCCTGCCGGTTCGCGCTGCAAGCTTTGTACGGCCACGGCGAACCCAGCCTGATTGAAGGCATTCGCCCAATCAGCCCGCTGGATGTATTGGACATCGTGCTGATCCATCGCCGCGAGAACGCTTTCATCCTGGATACCTGGACGATGTAAATCACTCGGAACACTAGAAACGGCGGTTTTGTCCACGAAAAGCACGAAAGGCACGAAATAACTCAAGACAGTGCGTTGATTTATTTACCCTTTGGGTGAGAGATTACAGTTTTACATCTCTTTGAACATTTTCGTGCTTTTCGTGTCTTTCGTGGACCAACGGCTTTTCCCCAGAATAATCAGCAACAGGAGTACAGATTGTGACATCGAAAAGAATTGTCAGGGCGGCAGCGGTACAGATTGCGCCGCTGTTCGATTCGGCCACCGGCACTATCGACAAAGTTTGCCAAGCCATCAGCGATGCGGCCAAGGAAGGCGCTCAGTTGGTGGTGTTCCCGGAAACCTTTGTGCCTTACTACCCGTATTTTTCTTTCGTGCTGCCGCCGGTCGCCGCAGGCCGCGAGCATCTGAAGCTTTACGAACATGCGCCAACCGTGCCGGGACCGGTCACCGATGCGGTTGCCGCCCTAGCCCGTTCGCTTGGCGTGGTCGTGGTGCTGGGCGTCAATGAGCGCGACCACGGCAGTCTTTACAATACTCAACTGATTTTCGACGAATGCGGCAACCTGGCTTTAAAACGCCGCAAAATCACACCGACCTATCATGAACGGATGATCTGGGGCCAAGGCGACGCGTCCGGCCTGAAAGTGGTCGAAACCGGCATCGGACGGATCGGCGCTCTGGCCTGCTGGGAACATTACAATCCATTGGCCCGCTATGCGTTGATGGCGCAGCACGAGGAAATCCATTGCAGCCAGTTTCCGGGCTCGTTGGTCGGACCGATTTTTGCCGATCAGATTGAAGTGACTATCCGTCATCATGCATTGGAATCCGGTTGCTTCGTTATTAACGCGACCGGCTGGTTAAGCGACGAACAGATCGAATCGGTGACGCCCGATGCCGATTTGCAAAAAGCCCTGCGCGGCGGCTGTTGCACCGCCATCATATCGCCAGAAGGCCGGCATCTGGCCGAACCGTTGCGCTCCGGCGAAGGCATGGTCATCGCCGACCTGGATATGTCGCTGATCGCCAAACGCAAACGCATGATGGATTCGGTCGGCCATTACGCCCGACCTGAACTGTTAAGCCTTAGAATAAACGACAGGCCGGCTGCGCCGATGTTCAGCGATGAGCCGATTCATTTTCCAATCCCCCAAAGCAGCGAGCAATCCAGCCATGAATAGCGCCGAACCGCAATTGATTACCGAGCTGCAATCGTTGGGATTACGGCTGGAAGACGTCGAATCCGGCCTTGCCGTTCGCCGCGGCGGCGCCGGTCCGTCCGATCACAAAGCCGTCAGCATTGGCGGCAAGACCGTGATGGTGCCGATTACAACCATCGGTGCGGCGAAATCGCCGTTTATCGCCTCAGCTCCCGATGAACACGGCATCAGCATCATTCGCCGCGATGGCCGCGTCATCGATTCAATCGC
>CAZJOY010000384.1:0-3043 GCA_964547705.1 uncultured Methylobacter sp.
AGGGAGCTTTTTTCTTAACTTAATGGTAGTGACGCCGGAGCGTGGGAACTATTCGGGTCTGTGGGGTATTTATTGCGAGTGCCTTGGCCCTTTAAAATCAGTCCGATCCGCGTTTTCCGTGTTCTATATAACCCTGCCGAGTAGCTACCTAAGGTACTATAGCATTATATCCAATCGGCTCCATGATGATCGATTTAGCTGATTCTGCCGCTCTCTTCATCCATTCATCGGTCGGCCTTTTTATTCCACCAGTTGCCCAACAACACTGTCTTCTTCAACCGCCGTGATTAAGCAGTTAAGCGTCCTGTTTTTTATCGACCTATCATTGCCGATCACGCAACCGACTCGAAGATAATTCGGCGTATAACCGAATACCCGTTGTTTGTCATCATTCAATGCTTCGCTGTAGCCTTCCCATAATATCGGGAATTCGTGTCCTACATTGTCTTCAAAAAACTTCAATTTCATGGTTTCAGCCAATTCGTGCAACTGCTTGCTGCGCTGCTTTTTGAGGTCATTGCCGAGCTGATTCGGCAGGCCCGCGGCTTTGGTGCCGGCGCGGCTGGAATAGGTGAAGATGTGGATATGCCCGAAACCGGTTTGCTTGATGAAGTTAAAGCTTTCCTGCCATTCCTGTTCGGTCTCGCCGGGAAAGCCGACGATAATATCGGTCGTAACATTAAAGTGCGGAATTTGCGCGCGCAACCGGTTGACGATGGCGGCAAATTCTTCGGTTTTGCAACGCCTGGCCATACGGCGCAGCACGGTATCCGAGCCGCTTTGCAAGGGCAGATGTAAATGCGGCATCAAGCGTGGGTTGTCGAATAGCTCGAAGAAATCGTCCGGTAATTCCCAAGGCTCTAACGAACCTAACCTAAGCCTTGGAATGTCGGTTTGCGCCAAAATAGCTTTGATTAAGTCGGACAGGTTGTTGCCTAAATCGCTGCCGTAACCGCCTAAATGCACGCCGGTCAAAATGACTTCGGTGATGCCTTGCCGGTGCAAGGCATTGATTTCATCGATAACCGCCTGCACCGGGCGGCTACTTTCTTCGCCGCGCGCTACGGTGACGATGCAAAAGGTGCAACGATAACGACAGCCGTCCTGTACTTTAACGAATGCGCGTTGCCTGCCGCGAGTAAACAGCGATATTTCGCCCGGTTCGGTGGACAGCGCGGGCATGCTGTCCATGTTCAATTCGGTCAAGGCTTTTTCTACCAGCCGGTCTTTGTCCTTGTTGCCGATCACCAGATCCACGCCCAGTAAAGACGCGGCTTCATCTTCATTCAACGTGGCGTAACAGCCGCTGACCACCAGTTTGGCTTGCGGGTTATCGCGATGAATACGGCGTATTAGTTGGCGCGACTTTCGGGCCGCATCCTGCGTCACGGCGCAGGAATTAATCACGATAAGGTGAGCCGTTTCCGCTTGCCGGGTGATCTGATGGCCGGATTGTTGAAAAGCTTGGGCCCAGGTTTCCAATTCGGCTTCGTTAAGGCGGCAGCCGAGGGTTTTTAGGTGAACTTTCATAATTAATATCGTTCCCAGGCTCCAGCGTGGGAATGTATTCTGCAACGCTCAAGCATTGCTAACCGCGACGCTGGAGCGTCTCTAACTGCATTCCCACGCCGGAGCGTGGGAATGATGGGGCTGGCAAAGTTTCAGCCGAAAAACCAATAAGCGACCGCTATGGACGCAACAATGCCCGCAAAGTCGGCTATTATCCCACAGGCCGCGGCATGGCGAATATGTTTGATGCCGACCGAACCGAAGTAAATCGCCAACACGTAAAAGGTGGTTTCGGTGCTGCCTTGAACAATCGACGACAAGCGACCGGCAAACGAATCCGCGCCCAGGGTTTTCATGGTGTCGATCATCATGGCTCGGGCTCCGCTGCCGCTGAACGGTTTCATCAACGCGGTAGGCAGCGCATCGACAAAACGGTCGTCGAGCTTGAAGTAATGCACGGCAAGCCGCACTAAATCGGCCAGCAAGTCCAGCGCACCGCTGGCCCTGAATACACCGATGGCAACCAGCATAGCCACCAAATACGGAATGAGAGTGGTGGCGGTGTGAAAGCCTTCTTTGGCGCCTTCGATAAAGGCTTCGTAAGCGTTAATCTCCTTATGAAGTGCACCGAGAATAAAAATAATGACCAACGAAAACAGGATGAAGTTACTGATAATCGCCGATTGTTCAAGCATTTGCTGTTGCGGTAGGCTGGAAAAATAGGCCAGGATAGCGCCGACCGCCAAGGTAAAACCGCCCAGATAAGCCACGATCACTTTATCCAGCAGATTGATTTTTTGCACATAGGCGACGGTAAACAGGCCTACCATCGTGCCCACATAAGTGGCGATCAGGATTGGAATAAATACGTCGGTCGGATTGGCCGCCCCCAGTTGCGCACGGTAGGTAAAGATGGTCACCGGAAACAGCGTAACGCCCGCGGTATTGATTACCAGAAACAGGATTTGCGCATCGCTGGCGGTCTCGGGATGAGGGTTAAGGGTTTGCAACTCCTGCATCGCCTTGATGCCCAACGGCGTGGCGGCATTATCCAGGCCCAGCGCATTGGCGGAAATGTTCATTACGATAGCGCCCAAAGCGGGATGATCCTTGGGCACGTCGGGCATTAAGCGGCTAAATAACGGCGTGAGTCCTTGGGTTAATAGCAGGATAAAACCGCTCTTTTCGCCGATGCGCATAATGCCCAGCCATAAGGTCAGCACACCGGTTAGGCCTAAGGCTATTTCGAAAGCCGATTTCGATAAGGCGAACATGGCTTCCATGATGTGCGCGAAAATCTGTTGGTCGCCTAAAAAAACCAGTTTGAACAACGCAGTGCAAAAGGCGGCGAGAAAAAAGCTGATCCAGATGATGTTTAGCACGGTAGGGGATTGTTGGGTTAGGTGGGTTTTTAGGCAGGTATAACAGGCGCTTAAAAAACGTTTATTCACCACGAAGGCACGAAGCTTATAAAACTTTGTGTTCTTCGGAGCGCCGGGTACCCGGTCACTCTAGCAACCTGAGAGGTGGTTGT
>CAZJOY010000385.1:0-3043 GCA_964547705.1 uncultured Methylobacter sp.
GAGCGTCGAGGCATTCACCCCGGTTGAGCTGGACTATTATACCGATCCAATTCAGCTTGTCAACCTCGTTGTTGACTTTATTTTCTTGCCGTCCTTGCCGGAGCCAACTACCTAACCCCGAAGAAGCCGACCATTATAACCTGCTCAGCCTGCTTGTCAAGCGTCTTGTTCATTATTTCGATCAGGATGCTTGCCTTTCAGAACAAAAGCCCCGAAAGAGCTGCGCATTATACAGCCTTCTGGTCGATCATCAAGCGCTATTAGGGCCTTTTTGCTACCTATCAGATTCCCATGGCCCTACAATGCGTAGTTACTCAAAGAGAGTCAACCACCAGCAGAGCTTTCTGAGACAGCATTCAGTAGCTTGCTCTCGGGTTTTATTGAAGTGCTGACAAAACATTTTCTTTGTTAGTACGGATAAAATAGCCCTTATTCTCGCATAAAAGCAAGTTATTATATTAGTCCCAGCGTCTGTCTCTAACCTGTACTTTTCCGTTTTCGATTCTGAGCGGAAAACAGTCGATATTTTCATAGGCGGGAGGGGATTTAACTTCGCCGGTTTTTACGCAAAAGCGTGCGCCATGGCGAGGGCAAATAATCTCATCGCCTTCCAGCTTGCCGCTGGCAATTTCTGCGCCGTCGTGGGTACAGACATCTTCAAGGGCGTAAAATTTGCCGTCAATTTTAAAAATAGCGACATCCGTACTATCGACATCTACGACGATGTGCTCGCCATCCGCTAAAGCGTTTTCATCTATTGCATCTATCCAGTCCGACATTTTTTTTACCGTTATCGTTGTATTTTAAAATGTTCAGACCTTCCAGTTTTTTAAAACCTGAAAGGTCTAGAGTTTCAAATAAACATCATACCGCAACAATTTACCCTGAAAACTTTGGCTAGGCTTGCCGCCCAGAGGTTCCGCATAATCGGGGCTTTTTACCACCACCCGTTTTCCAGCCGCATTTAACGCGGCCTCAAAAAGCTGCTCCTTATCCTGATCATCACCCAGTAGATCGCGCAATACCATCATTGATTTTTTAGCGAGTGCCGATTTTTTGCGTTTGGGCGGAAACATCGGATCAAGATAGATACAATCCGGCCGGGTTTCCAAATTAGCCAGCAAGTCGATGGCGTTGCCTTGCAGTAATCGCGGAGGCTCAAGATTAAGCCGTTGCATCCAGTCTTGCTGCGTCAAGCGGACAAAACCGTCTGTCAGCAATTCCGCCATGACAGGAGATCGTTCGATACACAATAGCTCGTAACCCATACGAAAGATATGCAGGCTGTCCTGAGCCCAACCGGTAGTGGCATCGACAACGGTTCTGGTTTTTCGGCCAAGCGCCTTAGCCAAAGCGCCGTCTTTGGGTGCCGGCCATGAGCGTTGTTCGCCATTGCGCGGCTCAATATCGACGGCTAAGCCGCCTTTTTTAAGCAGCTCTCTATCGAGTAATTTTAAGCAGCCGTCACGCCAAGTCAGAAAGAATTCTTCAGGACTATCGCTATTCAGCGATTCATACAAAGGAACGCCTAATCTTTCCGCAAGCTGCTGGAACGGCAGAATATCGCCCTGCCCTGGGTAAAGTACGCCCAGCTTTATCGCCAGGGATGGTGTGTATGCCGCAAGCCTGTCAGGAACAGGCGCGGCACCGATGTATTGCTGCGATGTTGTGTTGGTCATGGCTTGAATCAGCCACGAAGGACATTCATAAAAAACTTCATGTCCTTCGTGTCTTCGTGGTGAATTATTCTGTAGAAATGGACTTTTGCTCGTTTTTCAGAGCCGCATCCAGTGTATGCCAAGCCAATGTCGCACATTTGACCCGAGCCGGATATTCACGCACACCGGCTAATACGGCCAGTTTACCAACTGCCTCAAGATTCATCTGCTCGTCTTTACCGGTAGTCATTTCGTGAAACTTTTTAAACAAGTCTTCGGCTTCCTGTTCGGTTTTACCTTTGACTATCTCGGTCATTAATGAAACCGAAGCTGTCGAAATGGCGCAACCCGAGCCCTGAAAACTGGCATCGGTAATCGTATCGCCGTCCATTTTCAAATATAAGGTCAAGCGGTCGCCGCATAACGGGTTAAAGCCTTCCACTTTGCGATCGGCATTTTCCATGACGCGGAAATTGCGCGGATTACGATTGTGGTCGAAAATCACCTCTTGATAGAGGTCGCGTAAATCATCAAACATTAGCCAAATACCTCGATCAAGGACTCTATGCCTTTCATTAAAACATCAATTTCTTCTTTGGTGTTATACATTGCAAATGACGCTCTTGCCGTCGCCGGAACTTTAAAAAAATCCATGACCGGCATCGCGCAATGGTGCCCTGCCCTGACTGCAATGCCTAAGCTGTCCAGCATGGTGCCAATATCATGCGGATGAATTTTATCCAGCACGAACGCCAATATCGCGCCTTTTTGCTCGGCCTCGCCAATAATCCGAAGCCCTTTAATTTGCTTGGCTTTTTCAGTGGCATAATCGAGCAGTTCAGCCTCATAAGCGGCAATATTATCCATGCCGATACCGTTTAGATAAGCGATAGCTGCACCCAAACCGACAACATCGGCAATATTAGGCGTGCCAGCTTCAAACTTATAGGGCAACACATTATATTCGGTTTCTTCAAAGGTGACTTTGCGGATCATGTCGCCGCCGCCCTGATACGGCGGCATGGCTTCCAATAAAACCTGCTTGCCGTACAGTACGCCTATGCCGGAAGGCCCGTAAAGTTTATGGCCGGAGAAAACGTAAAAATCGCAATCCAAATCCTGCACGTCGACTGCCATATGCGGAATAGCTTGTGCGCCATCCAGCAGTACCGGAATATTTTTGGCATGTGCCGCTGCAATAATCTCTTTAACCGGATTAATGGTGCCCAAAGCGTTGGACATATGCACAACCGACACCAGCTTGGTTTTGTCGCTGATCAGTTTTTCAAATTCATCATAGATCAACTCGCCTTGCAGATTAATCGGCGCAACTTTTAAGATGGCCCCGGTCTGTTCGCAAAGCATTTGCCAAGGCACGATATTGG
>CAZJOY010000386.1:0-3041 GCA_964547705.1 uncultured Methylobacter sp.
TAACCGGACAACCTAACAATTTAGGAATCCCTTAACTCAACATCTGTTTTCTGACTGCTGTATTGTACTGTTTTTTTTATGATATTGTCATCAGCAGATTGTAGAAAAAGCCGCTAGTTAGAGCTGAGTAATTGCGTTATAAAGGAGTAGGAAGAGAGCGTGGCGGACACAGTTAAGATAAGATAACACTACTCTAAATATAGAAAGTTCAAGGTAAAGTGTAAGGTTTATTAATGAGTGCGTCCCAACACACCGGCCTTAATCAATCGTCTTCTTGCTGCTCAATTCTATCCAGCCGGGCTTCCATTTCCGTATCGTCGGGCGCTTGATAATCGCTATCAGGCTTGGGTGCAAAAAGCCGGGAACATAACAAGCCCAGCTCAAATAACATCCACATTGGTACCGCAAGCAATGTTTGCGAGAGAGCGTCGGGAGGTGTTAAAACGGCACCTACGATAAACGCACCGACGATGACATAAGGGCGTTTTTCGGCAAGGCCTTCGGAGCTTACCACGCCGGTCCAGACCAATACGATGGTGAATATCGGTACTTCAAAACAAACGCCAAACGCAAAAAACATCGCCAAAACAAAATCGAGATATTTGGCAATATCGGTCATGACTGCCACGCCTTCAGGCGCGGCGGCTGTTAAGAAGCCGAATACTAATGGAAAAACAACAAAGTAGGCAAAAGCCACGCCCATATAAAATAGCAGGGTGCTGGCAATCAGTAGCGGCAGCACCATGCGCCTTTCCCGCTTATATAAGCCGGGCGCTACAAATGCCCAGAACTGATACAGAATATAAGGAACGGAAATAAAAATTGCAGCTATCAGCGCCAGTTTAAACGGCGTAAAGAAAGGGGAGGCCACATCAATAGCAATCATAGTGCTATTTTTAGGCATGTGCTTTAGTAAAGGGCCGGCCAAGAGGCTGTAAATTTCATTGGCGTAAGAAGCCAATCCCAAGAATACAACTAATACACATAAAACCGCTCGCAACAGACGGTTGCGCAATTCAATCAGATGACTGATAAAAGACTGCTCTCCAGCCTCGTTAAAATTATTTTGGCTCATGTTGTTCGGCTTTCTCTATCGGTAACGACTCCTTATGCTGATCTACCTTATCAACGGTCTTTGTATCCAAGTCATTCTGTAACATCGATAACGGTTCAATGGTAGATTTGAGTGTATTGGAGGTTTCGTCCAGTATTTGCTGAACTTCCGGCAAGCCGGATTGCTCTTTAAATATTTGACGCATTTCTTCGGCGTGAAGTTCCAGCTTAATTTCTTCCTTGACGGAAGCCACCATACTTCGTGTTTTACCAAGCCAGAATCCCGCAAGCCTGGCCACTTTGGGGAGTTTTTCAGGACCGATCACCAGCAAGCTGACAAGGCCGATCAAACAAAGCTCCGAGAACCCTACATCAAACATAACGGTTAATCTTTATCGGTTTTTTTGGTTGTGACTTCGCCTTCAATGGCTTCGCTTTTATCTTCGGCGGGTTTATCTTCTTCGCCTTCTTTAATGGCGCTACGAAAGCCTTTGATGGCTCCGCCCAGGTCCGCGCCAATATTGCGTAGACGCTTGGTGCCGAAAACAACCACGACGATGGCTAATACAACTAATAAGTGAGTAACGCTGAGACCCATTTTAAACTCCAATGGTGACGTTGCAGAGCAACGTCTTGTTTGCTTGAGATCTTATACTGCAAGATCTTTACTTGTTACGTTGCGCCTTTTCTTCCAGACCGGATAAGCCAAAACGACGTTGCAGTTCCTGCAACACATCATCCGGCCCCAGTCCTTGATCGGCCAGCAACACCATGCAATGAAACCACAAATCGGCAGTTTCATAGATAATCTGTTTTTTATCGCCGCCTTTAGCGGCAATAACGGTTTCCGTGGCTTCTTCGCCGATTTTTTTTAGTATGGTATCCAGTCCTTTGGCATATAGGCTGGCGACATAGGACTTATCGGCAGATTCCAGTTTACGCTGTTCCAGGATTTGTGCCAGTTGTTGTAGTACGTCACTCATGATTTTTTATAAATAGCTTCAGGATCTTTTAAAACCGGCTCAACGCTTTGCCATTGCCCGTCAATTAAGTTGCGGTAAAAACAGCTTTCCCGGCCGGTATGACAGGCAATGCCACCTTCCTGTTCGACTTTTAGCAGAATAACGTCTTCATCGCAATCCAAGAATATACCTAAAACTTTTTGCCGGTGCCCGGATTCCTCGCCTTTACGCCATAATCTTCCGCGTGATCTTGACCAATAAACGGCATAACCTTCGGCGACCGTTAAATCCAGCGATTCGCGGTTCATCCAGGCGAACATGATTACTTTCCCGGTCTCCGCTTGTTGCGCAATAACCGGGACTAGTCCGTCTTCAGTCCAGTGTACCTGATCCAGCCAGGAAGAACTCATAGGCGTACCTCTATGCCGCGTGAAGCCATTTGCTGTTTGGCCTGCCCGATGGTGTACTCGGCAAAATGAAAAATACTGGCGGCCAATACCGCATCGGCTTTACCGTCAATAATACCGTCAGCCAGATGATCGAGATTGCCAACGCCGCCGGAGGCAATGACCGGTACCGTTACTGCCTCGCTAATAGCGCGAGTTAACGGCAAGTCAAAGCCTTCACGCGTTCCGTCTCTGTCCATGCTGGTTAACAAAATTTCACCGGCACCAAAATCAACCATTTTCTTCGCCCATGCAATTGCATCAATACCTGTTGGCTTGCGGCCGCCGTGGGTAAAAATTTCCCATCGGCTTTGCTCGTCAGCAGCGCTGACTTTCTTGGCATCTATCGCTACGACAATGCATTGAGAGCCAAAACGCTCCGACGCTTCGCGAACAAAATCCGGATTAAACACCGCCGCGCTGTTAATGCCGACTTTGTCCGCGCCTGCATTAAGCATGCGGCGAATATCGTCCAAAGTTCTGATGCCGCCGCCTACCGTTAGCGGAATGAAAACTTCGCTGGCCACCTGCTCGACGACATGAACGATGGTGTCCCGATTATCATGAGTGGCGGTAATAT
>CAZJOY010000387.1:0-3016 GCA_964547705.1 uncultured Methylobacter sp.
CACATCCATGTGTCCTGGATACCGGCAGTCCATGCCGGTATGACGTGCTATTTAAGCAAAGGATGATAAGCATGAATACCCAAAGCCAACATCTTGAACGGAGCGCCGTTGTCGAACGTATTGCCGGTCAAATACCCCGGCACACTCTCGCCCATTATCCAACCCCGCTGATGCGGGCGAACCGGATGACCGAAACGCTTGGCGGCACCGAGCTCTGGTTTAAGCGCGACGACCTGATCAGTTTCGGTTTGGGCGGAAATAAGATACGCGGTTTGGAAGTGATGCTGGCCGAAGCTTTGGCGCTGAACGCCGATTATCTGGTAACCGGCGCGGGCGTGCAGTCCAATCATGTGCGGGCGACAGCGGCAACCGCGGCGTATGCCAGACTGCGTTGTACTGCGGTTTACTGGGGGAAGCCGCCTGCGGCGATGGACGGAAATTACCGCCTCACCAGCATGTTGAATGCCCAATTCCATTTTACTCATGACGATGACAGGGCGTCGGTCGATACTCATATTCACTTGGTTGCGGCTAAATTACGCGAACAGGGTTATAGGCCTTATGAAATCCCAAGAGGAGGCGCTTGCGCGATGGGCGTTTTGGGACATGTGCTGGCTGTTTTCGAGCTTTATCAACAATGTCTGGAGCAAGGTATAGAACCAGATGCAATCATACTGGCAGTGGGTTCCGGCGGAACCTATGCGGGTTGGTTGCTGGGCATCAGGCTGTTGAACCTGCCCTGGAAAATGCTCTGCTACACCGTCAGCCGGGAGCCAGAACAGGTCAGCCAACAAGTTGCCGAATTGGCTACCCAAGCCGCTACCTTATTGAAATTGGATTGGACTTTTTGCGCCGAAGATGCGCCTGTCTTTGGCGGGTTTATTGGACAAGGTTACGGTATTCCAAGCCCGGAAGCAGCCGAAGCAATCAAGCAAATCGGCCGTAGCGAAGGCATTTTGCTCGATCCTGTCTATACCGGTAAAGCAATGGCCGGATTCCTGCACGGGCTGCAAAATAGACAGTTTGAACAACACAAAAAAATAATTTTTGTACATACCGGCGGCGAACCGGCATTTTTTGCCGGGAACGGCGATTGGTTGAATTCCGGTCTAACCGTTTGACATCTATTAGTTTAACGAAAATATCCAATGCGTCATTCCGGCAGGGATTGCCGGAATCCACGACTGCAAGGATGCAGGAGGTAGAGCAACGCAAGGAGCAGTTGCCGAGAAGCCAGGGATGGCAAGGCTCAGATCACATCCATGTGTCCTGGATACCGGCAGTCCATGCCGGTATGACGTGCTATTTAAACAAAGTGATAAGTGACAAGGTCTAACCGAGAATGTGAAAGTATGATCTAAATTAGGCTAAAAACATTTTTCACCACGAAGACAGGAACGACTGTACGGATGCAGGAGGTAGAGCACCAACAGTAGGCGCTTTAGGCGATGCAGGAGCAATTGCCGAGGACACGAAGTTTTATTTCTTCGTGTCCTTCGTGTCTTCGTGGTGAATTCTTTAATTTTTTCTAAAAAATATTTTTACAGCCTCAACAGCAATTGAACAACAGGGGAATATATGAGAATCATCGTTATAGGCGGCGTCGCGGCAGGTACAAAAGCAGCCGCAAAAGCGCATCGGGTCGATCCGAATAATGAAATCATCCTTTACCAGGATGAATCCGAAGTGTCCTATTCCGCTTGCGGAATGCCTTATGTCATTAGCGGAGTCATTGCCGACGAACGGAAAGTCATCATCAGGCAGCCTGAAGATTTTGCCAAGGACGGTATCCAGGTTTTTATACGGCACCGCGTGCTTGGCATCGATACCGGCAAACAACAACTCACTATCAGGAACCTGCAAGACAATACGGATTTTACCGTTAGCTATGATCGATTGATTATTGCGACCGGCGCTCGTCCAATAATGCCGAATATTGAAGGCATAACCTTGGAAGGCGTGTTGACTTTGCGCAATATTTCCGACCTGACGCGATTTAAAGCATTGCTGCCCGCGTTGCTGCCGCAAAAGGCGGTCATTATCGGGGCCGGTTATATCGGCTTGGAATTGGCCGAGACTTTTCACGAGCTGAATATAAAAACCGCCATCATCGAAAAGGCGGCCCGTATTTTGCCGAAATTCGATCTGGAAATGGCTCAACGCGTACATGACCATTTGCTGGAAAACCAGGTTGAAATAATACTGGGCGACGGTTTAGTCAAACTTAACGGCAACAATGGCCGGGTAACTTCCGTGGAAACTGAGCTCGGAAAAACAGTGCCCGCCGACCTCGTTGTGGTCGCCATTGGCGTGAAACCTAATGTGGAGCTGGCGAAAGAGGCCGGCATTGAACTCGGGACGACCGGAGCCATTGCTGTTGATTCAAGAATGGCAACCAACGTTCCGGGCGTTTATGCCGCCGGCGATTGTTGCGAAACTATCAACCGGATAACAGGCGCAACCACATGGATGCCTCTGGGTGATATCGCCAATTTACAAGGCCGCGTTGCCGGAGAAAACGTTGCCGGTGGAGACGTTGCCGGTGGAGACGCCCATTTTCCCGGCGTTTTTGGCACGGCAATCTTCAAGACCTTTAAATTGACAGTCGCAATGACCGGTTTATCCGAGCAATCCGCGCTGGAATCGGGGTTCGATCCCATTTCGATTGTAACGGAAGGCAGTGACCGGGCACGGTACTATCCCGGCAGACAAGGTTTTTCGCTAAAACTGATCGCCGACCGGAAAGATGGCAGGCTATTGGGCGCCCAGGCAGTTGGTCTTGAGGGCGTCGATAAAATGATCGATATCGCCGCTACCGCATTATTGGGTAAGCTGACTTGCTCCGATCTTGAAAACGCAGACCTTGCTTACTCACCGCCTTTCAGTCCGGTGCTATCGCCAATCATCGTAGCGGCCGGTGCCTTAAGCAGTAAATTGAGCAAATGATGTTTGACTGCTAGAGCGATTTTTCTTTAGTCAGAAACTCAGCCTGAGTTATTTTAAATAACTGATGTTA
>CAZJOY010000388.1:0-3010 GCA_964547705.1 uncultured Methylobacter sp.
AAAACCGAAATCTTTGTAAACATCGAACAGCATATCGATAAAGGTCGATACTTCGCTCTGAATTTGGCCTTCGGTACAGAAGATGTGAGCATCATCCTGAACAAAGTTCCTGACTCGCATTAATCCGTGCAAAGTGCCCGAGGGTTCGTTGCGGTGGCAAGAGCCGAATTCCGCCAGACGGATCGGTAAGTTGCGGTAGCTTTTAAGTCCCTGGTTATAAATCTGCACATGGCAAGGGCAGTTCATTGGCTTGATCGCGTAATCACGATTCTCGGAATGCGTGGTAAAAATCATGTCGCCGAATTTTTCCCAGTGTCCGGATTTCTCCCATAAAGAGCGATCTACAACTTGTGGTGTCCTAACCTCGCCGTAACCGTTGACTCTTAATTTTTCGCGAATGTATTGCTCAACCTGCTGATAGATGGCCCAGCCTTTTTCGTGCCAGAATACCATGCCGGGAGCTTCTTCCTGAGAGTGAAATAAATCCAGGGTTTTCGCTAGCTTGCGGTGGTCGCGTTTTTCCGCTTCTTCTAAGCGATGCAGATAAGCTTGCAGATCTTTTTTATCGCCCCATGCGGTACCGTAAATGCGTTGCAGCATTTCGTTTTCGGAATTCCCGCGCCAATAGGCTCCGGCAATCTTCATTAGCTTGAAGACTTTTAATTTGCCGGTGCTGGGCACGTGAGGGCCGCGGCACAGGTCGGTAAATCCGCCTTGCTCATACAAAGACAAATCTTCATTCGCGGGAATGGATTCGATAATTTCGGCTTTATAAGCTTCACCTAAATCTCTGAAAAACTTGACCGCTTCATCTCGCGATAATACTGAGCGACGGACGGGGTAATCTTCAGTTGCCAGCTGTTCCATCTTTTTTTCGATGGCGCTCAGATCTTCTGGTGTGAAAGGTCTTTCATACGAGAAGTCATAATAAAAGCCGTTTTCGATAACCGGGCCGATAGTGACTTGTGCTGAGGGGAATAACTGCTTGACGGCCTGAGCCAATAGGTGTGCTGTTGAATGACGGATAACGCTGACGCCGTCTTCATCTTTTGCGGTAATCAGTTGCAGGGTTGCATCTTGATCAATTAGTGTGCTGGCATCAACCAGATTGCCGTTAACCTTGCCTGCCAAAGTCGCTTTAGCCAGGCCCGAACCAATAGATGACGCAACGTCCATTACTGTTACGGCTTGATCATACTCACGCTTTGAACCATCGGGAAGGGTAATTACCGGCATTTTTTTATCTATAGTCTAGTGTCTACAATAAAAAAAGCACTGCGTAGCAGTGCTTTTGAATTTGGTAGGCACGAGTGGACTCGAACCACCGACCCCCACCATGTCAAGGTGGTGCTCTAACCAACTGAGCTACGCGCCTGAAGCTGTCTAACTTCGAGCCCGCTATTATACCTACTGATTTTTATTACGCAACTATTAAATTGCTGTTTACTGCTGTTTCTCCAGCAAATAATCCAACCAAAGATTAGACAGCTTTTCCTGTACGGTATTTTGCCGCAATCTTGCGTTCAGATGCGGGAAATCGACTTTGTCCAAATCCTGATCCTGGTTGTAGCAGGAGTATACGAAGCATTCCTTGCCGGTTTCAGGGTCGACATGTTTGCACAAGCATTGCGCGCAAATGCCTTTCATCATGCATTGCATCGGCGAGTTGATCGAGCCGATTGCATGATGCGCCTTGTTTAAATAAGGCTTCAATACATCGAAACGTGCACTTTTTACTGCAGCCATCATCCGATCCGAACCGATCACGATCAGGTGATCGACATCTGCCAGAGAAATAGGTTGCTCGCCCAGATCGCCTTGCGCATAAGCCAGCATACATTCCAAGATATTGCCGACAAACGTTTTATCCTGCGGACGAGTCGGGGTAATCGCGGTGACGCCTTCGCCTTTGTCGACCGACCAGACGATAATGTCTGCGGCAGCTTCGACATCCTCGACTTTGAAGCGGTCTTGCGCGTATTTGTAACCGGCAAAATAAATAACGCGGTTGCCGGCGGCTCTCAGCGCCTTGCCGATCGAGAACAGTACCGCATTACCCAAGCCGCCACCTAGCAACAATACGGTTTCACCGGTTGGTATTTCGGTCGGGGTGCCAGTGACGCCCATGATGACTAGCGGGTCGCCGACTTTCCAGGTGGCGCACAGTCGTGTCGATGAACCCATTTCCAATGCGATCAGTGAAATCGTGCCGTTTTCCTTGTCGACTTCCGCGCCGGTCAGCGCGATGCCTTCTGCCGCCAGTACGGTGCCTTCGACGACGGGGGCGAACGCTTCATAGTTTTGCACGCGATAAAATTGTCCTGGATGGAATTTTTCCGCTGCCATCGGCGCTTTGACCACGACTTCGATAATCGTCGGCGTCAGCCGGTTGATCGCGACGATGGTCGCTTTAAATGCGCTGTCCAATTGCGCGAACAAGGCTTTTAATGCTGCATCTCTCTCCGATTGTTTGGTTGGATCTAATGCCGCCAATTCTTTCTCGAACAGTTTGACGACATAGGGATAACCGTTTTTCGCGCTGGCCATGGCCTTGACCACGTTGCCGGCATAAACCGGATGATTGTCGCCGTAAAAACTGATGAATTTGCCGTCTTTTTGGTAAGACGTCAATGGTGAAGGCTTGCCGAGTTTTGGCAGCTTTTCATCATTCATCGGTACTAGTTCGACCGAGTCGTTAGTCCACTCAGGTTGATAGCGTTGGAAGAACCATTTATCCATTACGAACGTGTCGGGGTATTCGCTTTGATAAATGATGTTCGGCGATGTGCCCGCGGCAACGTATAGGCTGCGTAACGGTACATTGACGGTTTGTCCTGAATTGTTCCAACGTCCGTCTTCTTGTGCCAGTTTCTCAAATTCCACGGCATTTAAATGTCCGAATTCGTCGGCTTCCGCGCCGAGTGGGCTCATGCCTTCGGCCAAGGCAATGCCTTCTTCCAGTGCTTTGGCGATTTCTTCGTGGTTTTGGCGATAGGCAGGAGCATCAAAA
>CAZJOY010000389.1:0-3000 GCA_964547705.1 uncultured Methylobacter sp.
GGACGAGCCGACCACCGGCCTGCACTTTCACGACATCAAGCAACTATTAGGCGTATTGCATACCTTGCGGGATCACGGCAATACCGTCATCGTCATCGAGCATAATCTGGATGTGATTAAGACTGCGGACTGGATTATCGACATGGGGCCGGAAGGGGGCGATGGCGGAGGGACGCTGGTTGCCGAAGGCACGCCGAAGCAGGTTTCCGAGAATCCGGCTTCGCATACCGGGGGTTATTTGAGGCGGTTTTTTGAGTGATGGGAAAAGTCTATGTAGGTCCTATTTACCCTAAAGGGCATAAAAGCGCAGCGTAATCGGACGCATGCTTTGAGAGTTCGAATGCTATCATCAACGCTTTCCGAACAATAAAAGAACATGCCCAACTACAGACGCGCATTCATGCCCGGAGGCACGTGTTTTTTTACGGCAAACCCGCTCCAGCGCCATCACAACGATTTATTAATCCGCGAGATCGATTTGCTACGTGAAACGGTGAAGCGGGTTCGTGAAAAATATCCGTTTCAAATCGACGCCTGGGTGATATTGCCGGAACATTTACATTGTGTATGGACCTTACCGCCCGGCGACAGCGATTTCAGCCTGCGTTGGCGATTAATAAAAAGCGGATTTTCTCGCGGATTACCCAAAACCGAACAACGCTCAGCCGTTCGAAAAGCGGCTGGCGAACGCGGAATCTGGCAACGTCATTATTGGGAACATTTCATACGCGACGATGCCGACTATCAACATCATATCGATTATGTGCATGTAAATCCCTTGAAGCATGGCCATGTCAGGCGCGTAATTGATTGGCCTTATTCCACATTTCATCGCTATGTCGCGAAAGGGATTTATCCTTCGCATTGGCGCGGTGATGCTAATGCTACGGTTAACGGCGATGAATAGCATGCGTCCGATACGCTACGCTAATCGGACCTACGCGGGCTACGTGCTGTCTAACGGCCATAATATAGCAACCCCAAATAGCAATATCTACGATAATGTGATAAGCTTTTCGGCTATTAATCTAGGTACTTAACCTAATTGAATTTTAAAACCCTTACCCCCAATATGAATGCTCGAAGTGGTTATGATGCAGGTATATCTATGTTAAATTTGGGAAACAAATCTATTGCTCAAGCATTATTTGTTATTGGCTTCACAAAAGATACATCAATTCGAACAAAGCAGTTCGATATCGAAAAAGCTCTAACGCCATTGTTTAGCGAACCATCTGTTAACACTAATCTTCCTGACAACTTTAATCCACTAGCGCCAAGAGTCACTCTAAAACATAAGCATATATCGGCCGTTTTTTCCCAAGTATCTGCGCAACTAACGATAGATATTGATAATACTAACGGCAAGTCCGATGAAGTAATTCGAGAAAGTATTGCTAAAAAAGTCGGATTGTTTCAAAAAGGTGTAGACAAAATTATATCTCAGCAGGATGAACGGGGATTAGTTCTCACCGTGCTATATCCTGTAGATTTAAATCAGTTTTCTGACAAAGATGTATCTACCTATATTCAATCAACTTTTTTTCAAATCTCTCCGTTGGGGGAAGCTGCGAGTACGCAGTTTAATGTGGGTTACAAAACCGAAGATAATTATTTTCTCACATTATCTGTTGGGCAATATCAATCATTCGCAGGCGAAATAAAAGATATACAAGAAGGTCAATGGTTTGATCTTAAATCACTTCCTGTTTCTGAATCGGGTATTGAGTTAAAAATTGACGTCAATAGCAGGCCTTTGGCAGACCATCAGCCCGCTGATGTAACGGATATAATTTTGAAAAAAACTTTTGCCTTTGCGAAAGATGAAGCTGATAAATTTATGAGAGTGCAAAAATGAATCAATCACGTTCGCTTACTTCATCGACAATTGTGCCGAACGAATTTTTAGATGGTCATTATTCTGGTAATGACATGATTTATCGTATTTTTTCGAATAATGAATCTAAGTCTATCACTTTACTTTCCACTTCTACACAAACAGTACGAGATGGTCTGAATGCATATTATGATCAGCATCAACAAGAGATTAATCTACTCCGTTCGGTAATCTTGTGGCAAAGAAATAACTTGGATTATGATGGTGTTTATATCGCGTTCTTGCTTGGTTGTTTATCAGAAGAAGAATTTCAAGAAGAATCAGAAAAATTCACTGTCTATGAAGAACTTGTCGACCCTATAAAAATTGCTCAAGATATTCAAAAAATGTACTCACTAATTGGAGTAGATTTTGATACTTCTGATTACGCTGCTTATTTTAAATGCTCGCAAGAGAATGTAATGGAAGGATTAAAACTGTTAAAAAATAATCCTATTTTTAAGGAAAAACTGCCTCAAATAATGATACAGGAGTTTGGTTTATGACCCTTGGGTTAGGGGTTTGCTCATCAATTGAGGGTAAAAAATTAAAATTGAGTACTAGAAAGATAAATCCTCAGCCATCACCGGTAATTGACCTAACATCAGGAAGAAAAGTTTATAAATTCAAATTGTCATATGATGGGAGTGCAGAAATTGTTGATTCACTTGATTCAGATGATCCAACTGTTTATAGCACATCAATGTTAAACATTGGAGATAAAATACAAGGGAGCTCGATTGACGGCTGGACTGAAAAAGCAATTAAGCCAAATGATATACAAGTAATAAACCGCACCAGCACACATAAAGGCTCTGAGATAGAAATTAAATGTCGATTTTATGCCCATGTGCAAACTGAGCATAAACATCATGCGGATAGTGAGGATGTTCAAAAAAGGCACCCTAAAGTTACAGAAACTATTAATCCTGAATATATAAAGGGTAAAAAAACGCTGTAAGGTGGATTCGCCGTTAGGCAATCCACCACAATCGTAATGTTCTAATCCAATCCCCGTTTGGATTGTCCGAACGGGGATTTTTTATGTCCGATTATTTGTATTTTCAGGCTAGTAGTCAGTCATATTGAAGCGAAGCGATAATTTATGATATAGCTATTGGCTT
>CAZJOY010000390.1:0-2988 GCA_964547705.1 uncultured Methylobacter sp.
CTTGGCAGCGCAATTATATGGTGAGATGCGAAGTTTTTTTCCGCATAATGCAGTGGAATATTTTGTTTCCTATTATGATTATTATCAGCCTGAAGCTTATGTTCCTACCACCGATACCTATATAGAAAAAGATGCTGCAGTGAATGAGCATATCGAACAAATGCGTTTATCGGCTACAAAATCTTTGTTAGAACGTCGTGATGTGGTGATTGTTGCAACGGTATCGGCGATCTATGGTTTAGGTGATCCTAATACTTACATCGATATGATGTTGCATGTCCGTCGAGGGGATCAAATCGATCAACGTTTTATTTTGCGGCGTTTAGCTGAACTGCAATATACACGTAATGACGCTGACTTTCGACGTGCTACTTACCGTGTGCGCGGTGATGTGATCGATGTTTACCCTGCGGAGTCTGCCGAGGAAGCAGTACGTATTGAATTGCTGGATGATAACATCGAGCAGCTGAGCTATTTTGACCCTTTAACCGGCGAATTACTTAGACGAGTACCGCGTTTAACCATCTACCCGAAGACACATTACGTGACGCCACGGGATAAAATTTTGAATTCCGTTGAATTGATTAAAACTGAATTAAAAGAACGATTGGCACAGTTACAAACGGCTAACAAGTTAGTAGAGCTGCAACGTTTAGAACAACGTACTCGTTTTGATATCGAGATGTTATTAGAGCTAGGGTATTGTAATGGAATAGAAAATTATTCACGCTATTTATCAGGTCGCAATGCGGGTCAACCACCGCCTACGTTATTGGATTATTTACCCAAAGATGCCTTGCTAGTCATAGATGAATCTCATGTGACTGTTCCCCAGTTAGGGGCTATGTATAAAGGCGATCGTTCTCGAAAAGAAACTCTCGTCGAGTATGGGTTTCGTTTACCATCTGCTTTAGATAATCGACCGTTACAATTCCAAGAGTTTTCTGATTTAGCCTTTCAGACTATTTATGTTTCTGCTACACCGAGTCATTATGAACTTGAACGTTCGGGCGCCGTTGTAGAACAAGTTATTAGGCCCACGGGTTTAGTCGATCCGTTGCTTGAAGTCAGACCCGTTGCAACCCAAGTTGATGATTTACTTTCTGAGATTAATCGATGTGTGGCAAAAAACGAACGTGTCTTAGTCACTACCTTAACAAAACGTTTATCTGAAGATCTAACAGAATACCTTGCTGAACATGACGTAAAAGTTCGTTATCTGCATTCAGATATTGATACCGTGGAACGCGTCGAAATTATCCGCGATTTGCGCTTAGGCAAATTTGATGTATTGGTTGGAATTAATTTACTACGCGAAGGACTCGATATGCCCGAGGTTGCACTCGTTGCCATTCTCGATGCAGATAAAGAAGGATTTTTACGTTCGGAGCGTTCATTAATCCAAACAATAGGTCGTGCAGCACGTCACATTGATGGCCGAGCCATTTTGTATGCAGATAGAATCACCGGCTCGATGCAAAAAGCGATTGCTGAAACCGAGAGACGCCGCGCTAAGCAACTCGCTTTCAATAAGAAAAATCACATTACTCCAAAGGGCATTGCAAAAGCGGTGCATGATATACTAGAAGGGGCGCGATCGGATATTTCAACGGATAAACAGCATTTGCTTAAAGTGGCAGAAGAGCAAGCTTATTATTCAGCTTTTTCTCCGGAAGAACTCGCTAAAAAAATCAAACAAATGGAACGTGAAATGTTTAATTACGCAAAAAATTTACAGTTTGAAGAAGCCGCTGAAGTGCGCGATCAATTAAAAAAACTAAAAGAAAAAATAATGGGAATCGATTAATCAGTTGCGTCTCTAAAACAACAGTGTTATTTTCTTCCTCCACTTATTTTGATTAAATCTTTGTAATCTGTAGGCACGTAGCTCAGTGGTAGAGCACCACCTTGACATGGTGGTGGTCGGTGGTTCGATCCCACTCGTGCCTACCAAACTATTTATAGCTATGCCTGTCATTACTTTACCGGATGCAACACAACGCACTCTACCCAGCGGCAGTACTGTTTTTCAAGTGGCAGAACAAATCGGTCCTGGTTTAGCAAAAGCGGCTATCGCTGCTGAAGTCGATGGTCAACTTGTGGATTTGTCTTATCCGATTGTTAAGGATATACGGTTGCGTATATTAACAATACGCGATGCTGAAACCTTAGACATTATTCGTCATTCAACAGCCCATTTGCTAGCACATGCAGTCAAGCAATTATTTCCTACTACGCAAGTTACGATTGGACCGGTTATCGAAAATGGATTTTATTATGACTTTGCATTATCTCAACCTTTTACACCCGATGATTTATTAAAAATAGAAAAAAGGATGCACGAACTTGTGAAACAGGATTTACCTATACAACGTTCGACGATGCCGAGGGAAGAAGCCATTAAATTTTTTAGGGATTTGGGAGAAGAATATAAAGCGGAGATTATTACCGCTATTCCAACAGGAGAAGTATTATCACTTTATCGTGAGGGAGATTTTATTGATCTTTGTCGCGGACCCCATGTGCCCAGCACAGGTAAGCTCAAGGTCTTTAAATTAACGCATGTTGCAGGGGCTTATTGGCGCGGTGACGCCAAGAATGAAATGTTGCAACGTATCTATGGAACAGCTTGGTTAACGGAGAGTGATTTAAAGGATTATTTATATCGTTTAGAAGAAGCTGAAAAACGCGATCATCGTAAGTTAGCCAAACAATTAGATTTATTTCACATGCAAGAAGAAGCGCCAGGCATGGTGTTTTGGCATCCTCAGGGTTGGACCTTATATCAAATTATCGAACAATACATTCGTTCACGTTTGCAAATAGCAGGTTATCAAGAGATACGTACACCACAAATTTTGGCGCGCCAACTTTGGGAGAAGTCGGGTCACTGGGATAAATTTTTTAAAGAAATGTTTACAACGGCTACCGAGAATACCGAATTTGCCATTAAGCCGATGAACTGTCCTGGACATATTCAAATCTTTA
>CAZJOY010000391.1:0-2968 GCA_964547705.1 uncultured Methylobacter sp.
CAGGGGGAGAATGGATCATTTTACCGCCCGGATCGCGAGTCATTGGTCTCACGGCGTATCAAAGATTTAACTGAAGTGCCTTTAGCCGAGAATAATGCGGCTCATTTTTTCAGAGAGTTGATGTCTGCGTGTTTAGCGCTGGAAAAACCTTTGGATGTGGCCTATTTAGGTCCCGAAGGCACATTTACTCAGCAAGCCGCAATTAAGCATTTCGGTTCGGCAGTTAAAACCGTACCCGCCTCCACCATTAACGATATTTTTAATGCAGTGGAAAACGGCAACTGCCAGTTTGGCGTCGTACCTGTCGAAAACTCTACCGAAGGTATCCTCAGTCAAACCTTGGACAGGTTTTTGAATTCGCCGCTAAAAATATGCGGCGAGGTTGAAATCAGGGTGCATCAGAACTTGTTGGGATTGGTAGACAGCCTGGACGAAGTGACCGAGGTGTTTTCGCATCAGCAATCGCTGGCTCAGTGCAGGCAATGGTTGGATAATCATCTACCGAATGCGAAGCGAACTGCCGTCAACAGTAATACCGAAGCGGCAAGATTAGCGTCAACCCATAAGCAGGCCGTTGCAATAGCCGGCATTGTTGCAGCTGAAATCTACCAGTTGAATGTCATCGAGAAGAACATCGAAGACGAATCCAACAATACCACCCGTTTTATTATTATCGGCCAGCAGATATCGTCCTCTACCGGTAACGATAAAACATCACTGGTTGTCTCTACGGGCAATCAGCCCGGTGCGTTGTATAGGATACTCGAGCCCTTCGCAAGATTTAACATCGGCATGATGCATATCGAATCCAGGCCGTCACGCCAGGGATTGTGGGATTATGTGTTTTTTATCGATATTGAAGGCCACACTGAAGATGAAAACGTTGCTCAGGCTTTGGCTATATTAAATAGCAACGTTAACATGCTCAAGCTTTTGGGATCTTATCCCAAAGCCGTACTTTAATTATTAGAACACGGATGTGCCGATTAAGCGGGTGATGGTTTATCCGTGTTTCTCCATGCTATTGAACCATCCTCTCATTTACTTATCATACTCTTGCCTCAGTATTACCCATGAACAACGCTGACAAAATCTATAACCTTGCCGTATCCGGCGTGCAAAAGCTTATCCCTTATACACCGGGCAAACCCATCGAAGAGCTTGAACGCGAGCTTGGGCTTTCTCACATCATAAAACTTGCTTCCAATGAAAATCCTTTGGGGCCTGGAAAAAAAGCCTTGGCCGCGATACAGGAAACTTTAAAAGATTTGGCTTTGTACCCGGATGGCAACGGCTTTAATTTAAAGCAGGCATTGGCGAAAAAGTATGCGGTCGATATGAACCAAATTACGTTGGGCAACGGCTCCAATGAAATTCTGGAGCTGGTAGCCCGTGCATTTTTGACGCCGGAATTTGAAGTGGTTTTCTCGCAGCATGCTTTTGCTGTGTATCCGTTGGTGACTCAGGCGATTGGTGCTAAAGCGGTTGTTGCTCCGGCGCTCAATTACGGTCACGATCTTGATGCTATGCTGCAAAGAGTGACCGATAAAACGCGCTTGGTTTTTATCGCAAATCCAAATAACCCGACAGGTACTTTACTGGCTCACGCCAATGTCGAGGCTTTCATTGCCGCGTTACCGGATACCTGTATCTGCGTATTGGACGAAGCTTATTGTGAATTTGTTGGTGATGGCAGCGCCGATACGTCGATCGCATGGCTGAACTTATATCCGAATTTATTAATTACCCGTACTTTTTCGAAGGCCTACGGTTTGGCCGGGCTTCGTGTTGGCTATGGCTTATCCAGTCCGCAATTAGCCGACATCCTGAACCGGGTGCGTCAGCCTTTTAATAATAATATGCTGGCTTTGGCCGCAGCTGAAGCCGCGTTGACGGATGCCGAGCATTTGCAAAAAACCATTGCTGTTAATGCCCAGGGTATGCAGTTTATAACCGAAGGTTTTAAAAAATTAGGGCTCGAATGGATTCCATCGGCAGGCAATTTCGTCCTGGTCGATATGAAACGGCCCGCGATGCCGATTTATGAAGCTTTGCTGCGCAAAGGCGTTATCGTCAGGCCGGTTGGTGTTTATGAATTGCCTAATCATCTGCGTGTTACGATTGGCACAGAGGCGGAAAATCAGCAGTTTTTACAGGCATTAGCTGAAGTAGCCAATGTTTAATAGGCTTTGCATTATCGGCGTCGGTTTGATCGGCGGGTCTATTGCCCGCGCGGCCCGGCTGCATGGTTTATGCAATAGCATAGTCGGCTACGGTCGAGAACAGGATCTACAAAATCTGCAAACCGCAAAGCAGCTAGGCGTTATTGATGATTATACGCTGGAGCTTTCAAAAGCAGTTCAAGGCGCCGATTGTGTTGTACTTGCCACTCCTGTCGCAAGCCTCGAAAGCATTTTTGCGCTGCTTAAACCGCTGTGGTCGGATAACGCAATTTACACCGATGTCGGCAGCACCAAGGGCAGTGTTATTGCAGCAGCGGAGCGAATTTTTGGCACTGTTCCTGATAATTTTGTTCCGGCTCATCCGATTGCCGGAGCGGAGCAGAGCGGTGTTACGGCTTCAGTCAATGACTTGTTTCTGAATAAGCGTCTAATTATTACGCCGATAGAAAATACCAACCCCATAGCGGTGCAAAAAATTCAACGTTTTTGGGAGCAAATGGGATCGTTGGTGTCGGTAATGGATGTGGCTCACCATGACGGCGTGTTGGCGGCCACCAGTCATTTGCCGCATATTCTAGCTTTTGCTTTGGTCGATATGCTTGGGCATAAAGATGAGCAAAGCGAGATTTTTCAATATGCGGCCGGCGGATTCAAGGATTTCACCCGGATTGCTTCCAGCGACCCGACGATGTGGAAAGATATTTGCGCCGCCAATAAAGATGAAATCATCCCTTTAATTTAGCAGTTAAAAGGAGAAATGGATAAAATACCACGTTTTCTGGAAA
>CAZJOY010000392.1:0-2945 GCA_964547705.1 uncultured Methylobacter sp.
TTACACGAAAAGAGCGGCGCTCATCCTCAGTTTTCTTATCCCGAATTCAGGTTAATTTACGCTCTTTTTTCTTGGCGGGGGACGACGTTGTTTGCCCTGATACTCGGCTTTAGGCTTCTCAGGCCTTCTTTCCGGCTTTACAACTTCAGCTAAAAGATCATCCGTAATAGGCAGGACAGGAATTTTTTGCTCAATATAGTCTTCGATATCGGGCATCGAATAAGCATACTCTTCGCAAATAAAACTGATTGCGACTCCGCTGGCGCCAAAGCGCGCAGTACGGCCAATCCTGTGTACATAATCTTCCACATCCTGCGGCAGATCGTAATTGAATACATGGGAAACATCGGCGATATGCAGGCCTCTGGCCGCAACATCGGTCGCTATCAACAAGGTGATTTTATTTTCCTGGAAATCGCTCAACAAGCGCTGGCGTTTCTCCTGCGGCACATCACCGCTCAGCGCGGCAGTTTTATAGCCGTTAGCGTTCAGGGTGTCGTCAAGATGCTCTGCGCAACGCTTGGTGTTAACAAAAATAATGCTGCGTTGCGGCTTATGCTGATTCAATATGCCAACCAATAACGGAACTTTCTGCTCATTCGACGGGCAAAATGCGCTTTGCTGGATGGCTTTGGACGTAACCTCTTCAGTCTCGATACGGATCAACACCGGGTTGTTCATATGTTCGTAAGCCAGCTCCGTCACTTTATAGGACAAAGTTGCCGAGAACAGCATGTTCAAGCGCTGCTCCGGTGGCGGCATGCGCCGCAATAAATAGCGGATGTCTTTGATAAAGCCCAAATCGAACATACGGTCGGCTTCATCCATCACCGTGACTTTCACGTTATCCAGCGTAAATGCATTTTGCCGGTAAAAGTCGATGATGCGGCCTGGCGTACCGATAATAATATCGACATTGGCCTTTAAGCTGTCCAATTGTTTTTGGTAGTCGGTACCACCGTATATCAGCGCAAATTTAAAATTAAGATGCTTGCCCAGTTGCAAGGCATCCTTATGGATCTGAATGGCTAACTCACGGGTTGGAGCAAGAATAATGGCTCTTGGATTTTTAATTTTCTTGTTTTGGGCAACGGCTTTTGAAGTTTGACTTTTTGTATCTGTGCCGTCGTCGGTTTGCGCTTTTGTATCAATATATTCGTTATCATTGATTAGATGCTGAAAAGTGGCCAGCAAAAAAGTGGCGGTTTTGCCGGTTCCGGTTTGTGCTTGTCCCGCAATATCCTTGTCCCGTAACAACAGAGGCAAGGCTTGTCTTTGTATTGGAGTACAGTGATCGAAGCCGGCATCTTTTAAGCTGCGTAAGATGGAATCGGATAATTCAAGATTGCTGAAGCGAGTTTGGGTTAAATGTGTATTATTCATAAGCTATAGCATAACGTAAAAATCAAAACAGCTGAAATTGATTGACTACCAGCTTTATCCCTCATATAGTTTTGATTTTAACAATTGGAGAAATAAAGTGAGCGATTCAGTCCTTCATGTAAGCGATAGTGAGTTTAACGAAACTGTTATTAAAGCTACGGGTCCCGTACTGGTTGACTATTGGGCTGAATGGTGCGGACCTTGCAAAATGATTGCACCGATTTTGGATGATATTGCCAAAGACTATGCGGGCAAAATAACCGTTGTAAAATTAAATATAGACGAAAATCCAGAAACTCCGCAACATTACGGCGTACGCGGGATTCCAACATTAATGTTGTTCAAGGATGGCGAAGTGGAAGCGACTAAAGTAGGCGCACTGTCGAAATCGCAACTTGCTGCCTTTCTTGACAGTAATATTTAAATTCGTACTATTACTCAGACCCGGTTTACAGCTGTTACAAAAGGTTGGACTGGGCTGAGTACTTGAGTTAAACTTATGCGGTGCGATAATCATGCGCACCCAATCATATCACCCGATAAACTACACCCCTGAATTATCCCTGTCCTAGTAGTTGCGGTTTAACATCGCATATACTTTTCCTTGAGTTATCTTTTATATGAATCTAACTGAGTTAAAACTAAAACAAATAAGTGAAGTTATTGAAATCGCCGAATCCCTCGGGCTTGAAAATGTCGCCAGATCGCGAAAGCAGGATTTGATTTTTGCCATTTTGAAAAAACAGGCAAAGGCCGGCGACGATATATCAGGCGATGGCGTTCTGGAAATTTTACAGGACGGTTTTGGTTTTTTACGTACACCGGGTTGTTCATATTTAGCAGGTCCTGACGATATTTATGTTTCACCCAGTCAAATCAGACGATTTTCTTTAAAGACCGGCGATACCATTAGCGGAAAGATTAGACCGCCAAAAGACAACGAACGTTATTTTGCAATGCTCAAGGTTGACCAGATCAATTTTGAGCCTCCCGAAAATACCAAGAACAAAATCACTTTCTCAAACCTGACTCCGTTATTTGCTAAACAACGATTTGTCCTTGAACAAGGCAATGGCACCAGCGAAGATTTAACCGGACGAATGATCGATCTAATCGCCCCTATCGGAAAAGGCCAACGCGGTTTGATTGTATCGCCGCCTAAAGCCGGTAAAACCATGATCCTGCAAAGCCTGGCTCAGGCAATTGCAGAGCAGAATCCCGAGTGTTACCTGATTGTCTTATTGATAGATGAACGTCCTGAAGAAGTAACGGAAATGGAACGGTGCGTTCGCGGCGAAGTTATTTCCAGTACCTTCGATGAACCGGCAACCCGGCACGTACAAGTTGCAGAAATGGTTATCGAAAAAGCCCGTCGATTGGTCGAACATAAAAACGAGGTAGTCATCTTGTTAGACTCGATTACCCGTTTTGCCCGAGCGTAAAAAACCCTCGTAACTTCGTCTGGCACAATCTTAACGGGTGGGTTTTACCCTAAGGCCCTCAAAAAACGAAACCATCTTTCCGCGGCTCGACGTCACAAAGAAGAAAGAGGCAGCATGTGA
>CAZJOY010000393.1:0-2941 GCA_964547705.1 uncultured Methylobacter sp.
CTCGTTTATAGATCTGCCTTATGGATACAAACCTCATCCTTTTCTTCTTGTATTTGGTTGCCGCTGTTTATATAGCCGGCCTTGCTCTGACCGATAGCTCAACGAAGGTCAATATTAAAGAGCTCTTCATGTGGTGTGGAGCGCTCGCGATGATAGGAGGCATTAGCGAGGTTGCTATCAACAGCTTCTGCCGAGCTGCCTTCGACTCGCCGCTCTGGATATATCATGTAACGCCTATACATTATGGCGACACTTCGGTTTTTGCGTTTTTTCAGTGGTCACTTTATGGCTACCACCTTTATTTTGTTCATAAAAAAATTCAGTCCTTTAAACTTAAATATGAAGAATATATTTTCGCTTTTTTGCTGTCGGTAGATGCGTTGCTGCTGGAAATGTTCGTCAATGTATCGAGCAATTTTTTCCTCGATACGTTTATCTTTTATTACATCCCTGGCGATATCGCTCATTTGACCACTATTTTTGTCTTCCCTTTTTATCTTTTGGGCGGCGCGATACTGACCGGCATGTTTAAAAGATTTTTAAATGATCCGATGTTTTTCGGTACGCTGAGTTATTCAATTGCTTTTATTTTTGTGTTCCTGGCTTAATGGGTGAGTTGGAACGCTGGCGAGACTGTAAAAATATTCGTTTTAGAATAAAAGCATTTACCACGAAGGACACGAAGTTTTCAATGTATTGAGTTTAAACAATTATTATTTTTCCTTCGTGATCTTCGTGGTGAATAGATTTTTAAACCGTTTTTGATAATACTTTTACAGTCTTTGGCATGTTCTGGTCCGCATTCACAAGCCGGAGCATCGAAACAATAAAGCGGCAAGATTAGCGTTGCTTGCGTTTGCGCCAGATATAAAAGCCGCTACCTAACAGTAGCACCGGTATCACAATCAAAAAGCCGAAGCCGATAACGGCAACGCCGATCTGGCTTAATTGCAGGCTTTTATCGGTTGCGATTTTGGCCGGGATGTCGATAAAGCGGTCGTCATGAATCAGCCAGTTGATCATCCTCAAACCCATATCCAAATTGCCGACATTGCCGAGATAGGCGTTGGAGAGAAAGTCGCCGTCGCCGATCACGACGATGCGCTGTTCTTGACCCTGTTTTGAGTTTGTAGAAGGCCGGGTTAAGGCATAAGCAAAAGCAAGGGGGCCTTGCTTTTCATCGCCGTCGGCATCAAACAGGATTTTTCCGGCGACAGGGCCGGTTTCGGTCCATGATTTTGCGCCGCTTTTCATCAATGCGACGGGTTGAAAATCCGTTTCCCCGCTGATTTCCAGCGCGGCGGTCACCGGATAGACGGTGATGGTCTGGAAGCCCTGGGTGACCTGATGGGGCGGATAGTCGCCGGTGACCACGAAGCTGGGGTCGCTAATGCCGTAAAGCTTGGAATTGCTGTCCACCAGCGTTCCGGGTAGTTGGCGCAATCCCAAAGCCTGTAGCAATTCGTCCAGGTGATGGTTGGCCGGATCAGTCAGCAACAGCAGATTGCCGCCTTGGCGGATATAGCGCTTGATCAATTCGATCTCACCTGCCAGCAACGGTACTGCCGGGGCGCTAAGCACCAATAATGCGGAGTTGTCGGGGATGGCCGGCACTGTAGCGAGATTGACCGATTGGGCCTTGATTTTGCGGCGATCCAGCTCTTTACCGAACTGGCCTAAATCGAAATTGGCGATGCCGTCGGCAGCGCGTTCGCCGTGACCGGCCAGGAACGTGACCCAGCGTTCATTGGCATTCGCCAGTTGCAATAGTGCGTTGGTTAGCGATGATTCGTCGATAAAGTTCAGTTTTTCAGTGCGGTCCTGATACTCGACAATAACCGCACCCGTTGCGTCTATATTCAGTTCCCGGACTTTCTCCGGTTGCGAGTCCGGATCGACAAAAGTCAGGGTCAGGTCGGCTTTATGACGTTTATAGCGGTCGATCAATTGCACAATCTGGCTTCTTAGTCCGGGGTCTTTTTTAATATAGGCGGTCAGATGTATTTTACCCGGCAGTGATTCCAGCAGTTTTTGCGAAGCCTGGGACAGGCTGTTGCTGCTGTTTCTGGTGATGTCGGTTTCTGCGCTATAGCGGGTGCTTAACCAGGCCAGAGAGCCGACCAAGCACAATAAAGCCAGGGTGATGGTCCAGTTTTTTAAGCGGATTTGCTGGTGTTTATGCGGCGATATTCTCATTTTTGTAAGCGGTCGTTATCCAGGCTGCGAATACTGAGTGCGATGAAGGTCGTGATAAACAGCAGGAAATAGCTGACATCGACCGAGCTGATCAGGCCGCTTTGGCTATTCTGGAAATGTCTGAGCATCGACAGGTATTCGAACAGTTCGCTTCGTTGGTCGTTCATGCCGGCCGACCAGTCTAAAATCCATAGCAGCAGTAAAATTCCGAATGTACTCATTGCAGCAACGGTGGGGTGTCCGGCTATACAGGACATAAACAGGCCAGTCGCGGCAAATGCGGTGACGAGTAACAGTAAAGCTAAAATATTAGCGAATAATTTTCCTAAATCCAGCTCGGCACCGGATAGCAACGATAACGGCATCAGGGTGATCAGTGTAATGATTAGCAGCATCAGGCCGAGTATGCCTAAATACTTGCCGAGAATAATGTCGATATTCGAAACCGGAGCGGAAAGCAACAGGGATAAGGTTTTGTTACGGCGTTCTTCGCAAATTAAGCGCATCGTTAATAGTGGAGTGACTAGCAAAAGAATAATCCCTGCGTTGCCGAATAACGGTGACACGATAATGTCGGTCAGGCCGGGAGCGCCTTCGATGGTAGCCAGTTTGGGCTGGAGCTCTGCGAAAGCTTCAACTTGAGTTAAAAACAGAAACGCCAGCGTAACTTGCCGGATAGCCCATATCGGCCAGGCCCTACGCCGCAAGCAGAACCTACTGAATTGCCAGGCGTCAACGGTTCAAA
>CAZJOY010000394.1:0-2922 GCA_964547705.1 uncultured Methylobacter sp.
ATTCGGCGAGAAAAAGCGTATACCGATTAATATAGAGGAAGTTCCCCTGCTACTTATTAGCCCCTTCATTGCCGCTGAAGATGACAGCTTTTATGAACACCCCGGCGTCGACTTTAAAGGCCTGCTTCGAGCAAGTATACAACTCGCCTTAACTGGAAAGAAAAAACAAGGCGGCAGCACCATTACTATGCAGGTTACCCGCAATTTCCTGCTTAGTAATGAAAAAACTTACACCCGTAAGTTAAAAGAAATCATGCTAGCGCTAAAGTTAGAACACGAGTACTCGAAAAATAAAATCCTGGAACTTTACTTAAACCAGATTTTCATGGGTCACAGAGCCTATGGCATTGCCGCCGCCTCTCAGGTTTATTACGGTAAATCATTAGTCGAATTGAACTTGGCGGAATACGCCATGATTGCCGGTTTGCCTAAAGCACCTTCTCTATATAACCCTATTACTAATGAGGCACGAGCAATTGAAAGGCGCAATTATGTCTTACACCGGATGTTCGAGCTTAACCATATTAGCCAACAAGAATATGAATATGCATCTCGACAACCCTCTACAGCCAAAATACGGACCGTTACGCCTGAAATTTCAGCACTCTATTTAGCCGAAATGGTGCGCCAAAAACTTTTCGAGCTTTATGGAGAACAAGCCTATACGTCCGGATTCAAAGTCTATACGACAATAAAAGGAACGCTGCAAACAGCCGCAAATCAAGCACTTACCGACGCATTGCATTCCTATGACGAACGCCACGGATATCGCCACTTACGCATCAGAACCAACAATTTCAAACAACTCCCCGTTATCGGAGATACATTGCCCGCCACCGTTCTTCAGGTAAAAAACAATCTTGCAACGGCCAGCCTTCAAGATCACAAAGTCATTGAAATACCCTGGGAAAACATTAAATGGGCCGGCAACTCTATCGGAGCCCTACTAAAAACCGGTGATATTATCCGTGTTCGTCAACTAACGAATAATACTTGGGCTTTAACGCAAGTACCCGAGACAGAAGGGGCATTTGTTTCGTTAAATCCTGCCGATGGTGCAATTTTAGCGTTGACCGGCGGTTTCGATTTTTACCGCAACAAATACAATCGAGCCACTCAATCAAAAAGACAACCAGGATCAGGATTTAAACCTATCATTTACACGACAGCTCTGGAACAAGGTTATACCGCTGCCAGTCTTATTAACGATGCCCCCATAGTCATCGATATTCCAGGCCAGGAAAACGAGTGGCGGCCGGAAAATTACAGCAAAAAATTCTACGGCCCCACCAGTATCAGATCGGCTATAACTCATTCAAGAAACATTATTTCCATTCGCTTATTGAAAGAAATGGGCGTTGAAAAAGCTGCTGCAACTGCATTGCGTTTTGGTTTTATTGAAGATCAAATACCCAAGACACTCTCTTTGGCATTGGGCAGCGGTTATGCATCTCCACTGCAAATGGCGCGGGTTTACGCAACATTCGCCAACGGCGGCTTCTTAATTAAACCCTATTTTATCGAACGTATTGAATCCAATGAGGGCGAAATTATTTATCAGGCCAAGCCTAAAATCGCCTGCCCGACCTGCGACAGCACTGAAGAATTAAAACGCAACTACGCCCCCAGGATTATCACCCCACAAATTTGTTTCCTGATGAATTCGCTATTAAGAGATGTCGTTCAACACGGCACTGCAACCGGTGCCAAAGTACTCGGCAGACAAGATCTTGCAGGAAAAACAGGGACTACAAATGAACAAAGGGATGCTTGGTTTAACGGTTACACACCGTCAAATGTAGCGACTGCCTGGGTCGGATTCGATGATTTTTCGCCGCTGGGAAATTTTGAAACGGGCGGCGTAACCGCGTTACCGATGTGGATAGAGTTTATGCGGGTCGCGCTAAAAGGCACTCCGGAAATTCCGCTTAAAATGCCGGAAGGAATCGTCAAAGCCTTTATAAATCCTGAAACCGGCTTATTAGCAACAGCCGGAAATAACAACGGGATATGGGAGTTTTTTCAAGAGGACCGTGTGCCAACTAGATTCTCAGCTAGTAACTCGGAAGCTGATCATTCCGATGAAAATCCTACTGAAAATCTGTTTTAAAAGGGGTGAGTCTTAAAGCCCACCCCACCAACGAAGTTAGCTTAATTGACCGTGACACTGTTTAAATTTCTTGCCTGAACCACAAGGGCAAGGATCATTACGCCCCACTTTATTGCCCTCTCTGATGAATGGCTGTTCCGCAGTAGCAACTTCTTCCTGCTCAGGTGCTGCAAGCAATGACTCTTCATAAGCATCCAACGTAGGTGCCTGTGCATGCTCAAAATGCATTTCTCTCGGCGCTTGCATTTGCTCGTCAATGGCTTGAACATCTTCTTCCTGCCTGACCTGCACTTTAAACAAGATTCCTATCACCTCATACTTGATATGTTCAAGCAAATTGGTAAACATTTCAAACGCTTCACGCTTGTATTCCTGTTTGGGATCTTTTTGCGCATAACCTCTAAAATGTATGCCCTGACGTAAATAATCCATCGCAGCCAGATGCTCTTTCCAGCTATTGTCCAGTACTTGCAGCATCACTGACTTCTCAAAATGTTGCAGCACTTCTTTAGACATCTGCTGTTCTTTGTCTTTATGGTTTTGTTCCAGAATTTCAACAATACGTTTCCGTAAAGACTCTTCCTGCAACGAATGGTCTTCGGCTAACATTTTACGCACCGGAATTTCAACGTTAAATTCCTGATGCAAATGTTCTTCCAGACCTTAATTTCCCATTGGCTCGACCTTGTTTTTTGCCGGGTATTCCTGGTTAACAACGTTATTACTAAAACCTTCCGTATTCGCGGTGTAATATCCGGAATTTTCCCCGCCTCCATCAGTTTAATTACCCTGTCAATAACAACCCTTCCCCT
>CAZJOY010000395.1:0-2911 GCA_964547705.1 uncultured Methylobacter sp.
TGATTTCGGCACCGGCTATTCGTCTCTGGCTTACCTGAAACACTTTCCGCTGGATGTACTGAAAATCGATAAGAGCTTTATCGATGATATTCCATTTCATCAAGATGATATGGAAATCGCCGCCACCATTGTCGCGATGGGCCATATTCTGGGCTTTAAAGTTTTGGCCGAGGGCGTCGAAACTCGAGAGCAGCTGGCGTTTTTGCAGGAAAAAGGCTGTGACATGTACCAGGGCTATATCAAAAGCAAGCCGGTGCCGGCGAATCAGTTTGTCGAGTTGCTCGATATCCAACAGTATTCATAGCTTGGATTAAATGCTTTATATAAGCCAACACATTGGAGTTTCAAACGGTGGGCTCTTAAAGGTGCAGTTCACCGAAGAATCGTAGTAAGGAAAAAATAATAACAATGAGAAATTTCAATCAACTGGCAACGCTACTAAAGCAAATCGGCGTAGCTGCAATATACGCGTTGCTCGGTTTAGCTATTCTTGCCTGTTGTTCAGACAGCGGTGTCATCAGTATCATTTGGTTGCCTGCGGGACTGGCATTGCCGGTTATATTAATGGGGGGCAGCAGGTACGCCTGTGGAATATTTCTCGGAGCTCTCGTAGTCAACGTAATAACGATTAACTCCTTGGGGATGGCTGTAGCGGTTGCCATTAGCAATACGCTGGAGGCGCTTTTGGGCGCCTTGCTGTTGAAGCGCTACGACATTTTCAATGAATCCAGGCTATCTACGCGCAATTACCTGCGGTTGCTGATAGCGGGCGGCATTGCCAGTGTTATAGGTGCACTGCTTGGGACAGCAACATTAGTTTTTTCCGGATTTCTGACAGGAGAAACTTTCTTCCGGTACCTGACCTATTGGTGGCGCGGGGATATGCTCGGTATTGCCTTAATTGCCCCGACGATTTTGGTTTGGCGGCGAGTGCCTGATGAGCGGTTCAGACTGAATCGGCTGATAGAGTTCGTATTGTTGATTGGTTTGACTTTTCTGGCCGGCCAAATGATTTTTATGGGATGGATGAGTCAGGCTGCGGGTGACGTTGCCAAAGCCTACTGGATGTTCCTGTTTATTACCTGGGCTGCAGTACGTTTGGGCCCTCATACGTTAGCCATCATTCTTATTATGACCGCAATTCAAGGATTTTTGGGGGCGAAACAGGGAACCGGTTTCTTTGCAGAGGATATGGCCAAAACCTATTTAACCAGTTATTGGTCTTTCATGATGATACTGTCCGTGACCGGTATGACGCTGGCTACGTATTTCGTTGCACGCAGGCAGGCCGAACAGGCGCTGGCATTAAAGGAAAGCTATCAGCGCGCCATTTTCAATGCTACGCCGGATGCGATGCTGATCAGTGACAGGCGTGGCATTATTACCCAAGTTAACCAGCAAGCCGAACTGCTGTTGGGTTATAAGCCTGAAGAACTGATCGGCCAATCGATTGAAATTTTGGTACCGGAAAGTTTTCGTTCAAGGCACCCGGAACTGCACTCCAGGTTTGTCGCTGACCCTGTCACCAGACCGTTAAGAACCGGCCGAACATTACAGGCGCGACGGAAAGACGGGACCAGTTTTGATGTGGACATCAGTGTCAGCCCGATTAAAACCGAACAAGGCTTGTTTTTTGCCAGTGCATTACGGGATGTTACGCTGAACAAACAAGCGGAAGCGCATCTTCGCGTGGCTGCTATCGCCTTCGAGTCTAAAGAGCCTATGGTTATTACCGATTCTGGGAATATCATTCTGCAAGTCAACCGGGCCTTTACCGAATCTACCGGCTATAGCAAAGAAGAATCTGTCGGTCAGCATATAAGCCTGCTCAAATCTGGTCGCCATGACACGGCCTTTTACGAAGCCATGTGGGAAGAAATAGCGCGCTATGGGACTTGGCAGGGAGAAATCTGGGATCGACGCAAGAACGGCGAAATTTATCCCAAATGGCTGATCATCTCTGTAGTAAAAGGAGATGATGGTGAGATTACGCATTATGTCGGCACCCATATCGACATTACTGAACGTAAGGCTGCCGAGGAGCAGATCAAGCAACTGGCTTTTTATGATCCGCTGACCCAGCTCCCCAACCGCCGGCTGTTGCAGGAGCGATTGAAACACGGCATCGATGTCGAGCGGCGCGACGGCAAGCAGTTGGCATTACTGATGCTGGATCTGGATCGTTTTAAAGCCGTTAACGACAGCTTAGGGCATTTGGCCGGCGACGAATTATTACAACATGTTGCGGCAAGAATCACGACCCGCTTGCGCGATGTGGATATGGTGGCGCGTTTGGGCGGCGATGAGTTTATCGTATTGTTGGAAGATATTGCCCATCCTGAAGATGCCGCGCGCGTGGCCGAAGAAATTATTACCGACTTGAGCCAGCTTTTTTCCGTGGCTCAGGGTGAGGATGTCCAAATCGGCGTCAGTATCGGCATAAGCCTGTATCCGCAACACGGCGATAGCCCGGAGATCCTGATGGATCACGCCGATGCGGCGTTGTACCAGGCCAAGGACGCCGGTCGCGGCTGCTTTGCTTATTTTTCCGAAGACCTGACGCTGGCAGCACGGGAGCGGATCGCGTTGGAATCGCGTTTGCGCCGGGGCATGGAACAAGGTGAGCTGCGCGTTTTTTATCAACCCCAGGTCGATATTGTCAGCGGCCGGATCGTTGGCGCGGAGGCCTTGGTGCGTTGGCAGGATCCGATTGACGGATTGATTCCGCCTGTTCGTTTTATTCCTATTGCCGAAGAAACCGGGCTGATCCTGGCAATTGGCGAGTGGGTACTGCGGGAAACCTGCCGGCAAGGCCGGCAGTGGCTCGATGCCGGAGTGCCGCCGATCACCTTGGCTGTCAATGTGTCTTCCCATCAATTCCGCCGTAGCGACATTTGCAGTTTGGTTGCGG
>CAZJOY010000396.1:0-322 GCA_964547705.1 uncultured Methylobacter sp.
TTGTAGATTCCGAAAAAGTGTTTGTTGCGCCGGTCTTGCAATGGAATATCAGCCCACGGACACAAGCAATCCTGGAAATGGAATATCGGCACGAAAATAATAGTTACGATCCGGGGGCGGGCGCTTTAATCATTGATGGGAGAAGGGCAGATGGCATCTGGATTAACCCGCGCCTGGCAAAAATTCCCCGCGAAAGAAATTTGATAGAGCCCGACAATAAAAATCCCCTCGATAATGAATTCATCGGCCTTAATGTGAACCATAAATTCAATGACCACTGGGTATTGTCCGAGCAACTCGGCATCAATCTGTTAGATAGAAC
>CAZJOY010000396.1:332-2903 GCA_964547705.1 uncultured Methylobacter sp.
AAGCGCACACAGAAGAGAACAGAGCTCACCGGCGACTTTTATACCAACGACAGTTATTTCACCACAACCAATTTGAGCGGCCATTTCGACACGTGGGGGCTGAAACACACCTTGTTAGTCGGTGGCGATTATTACCTCCAGGATGAAAATTCCGTCGGCTACAGCAGCACCGTGCCAAGCACCATTGACATTTATAACCCTGTCCACAGAGGCCTTCCGCCTGTCAATCCAACGACGCGCGCCAACCAGTCGTTTCACACGACCACGGATTTATACGGCATCTATCTACAGGATCAAATCAAGTTGCCTTATAACGTCCATGTGATGGGCGGCTTCCGTTATCAGAATGTCGAGCAATACAATGTTCTTACTAAGCAGGTAGGACAAAAAGCCGATGCGGTAACGCCACAAGCGGGTGTGCTTTGGCAGCCCATCAAATGGCTAAGTCTTTACGGCAACTATGTGGAAAATTTCGGTACCACCAACGGCCAGGGACAAGGCGGTACATTTTTACCGCCGCAAACCGCGCAACAATGGGAAGGGGGATTTAAAACCGCATTCTTCGATGACCGATTAAGCACCACCATTGCTTACTTCAACTTGACTAAGCAAAACATTCCCACGATTGACCCTACCAATCCAACCTTCAATATTGCAACCGGTGAGGCGCAAAGCCGCGGCGTAGAAGTGGATGTTAAAGGCGAAATTTTACCGGGATGGAACACCATTGCCACCTATGCCTATACCGAAACCGAGGTTCTTAAGGAAAACAACCCCAATAACATACCTGTCGGTAGCCCGCTCCGGGGCATTCCTAAAAATACATCCACTTTATGGACGACTTACGATTTTCAGCAGGATTACTTGCGCGGTTTCAAAGTAGGTGCCGGCGTGGATTTATATAGTTCAAGAAAAGCGACTTTCGACCGTCAGCAGTTCGATTTTGCCGGGTATGGCATTGTTAATTTGTTGGGGAGCTATACACGAAATGTCGCAAAATCCAAAGTAACTCTCCAATTGAACGTCACCAACCTGTTGGATAAGGAGTATATCCATGATGGTTTTATCCAGTCCAATTCCCCCACACTTCAAACCCGGACTACCTGGGGTACGCCAAGGACGCTGATGGGATCGGTGAAGGTCGAGTTTTAACCGGCATCACTAGTTTGTTTTGCAGCAATGCCGAGAAAATTACTCTCGGTATTGCTGTGCATACCTGCATTGTCCGTCGTCACCTTAAATAAATAACACTTGAGGATTTTTCTGTGCTTAGCCCTATGACAATATCGAAAGCAGATATTCATCTAGCCGAACTTAAAGCGCGGCGTAAACTGTGGCTGGATGTTCACCTTTATCTCGGCTTGATCGTCGGCGCGATATTGGCCGTGGTTGGTCTGACCGGAGGCATTCTGGTGTTTTATCAAGAAATGCAGGAAGTCTTGAACTCGGAGCTGGCGGTTGTTTCCACTCCCCCCGAAAATCGGAAGCAATTGCACGGCTTGGATGATATTGTTGCCGCGGCGGAAGCAAGCAAACCGCAAGGTAGTCGTTTTTTTAAAGTCTATTATCCCCGCAAGCCCGGTGTCGCCTATAAGTTTCTGTATTATGTCAGAGACGAAAACCAAGCAAATAACGGCGACGGCTATTACATTTTCGTCGATCCTTACACGGTTCAAGTTAAGGGCATACAGCTCTGGCATCCCAAAGACCGCTACTGGGGACGGCCTTTAGTCAGTTTCATCATGCAACTGCACTGGTGTTTGTTATTGGGCAAAAAAATCGGCGGAGTTCTCGTCGGTATTCTAGGGGTATTATCGATTATTTCGGTGTTGACCGGGCTGATTGTCTGGTGGCCGCTGACCGGAAAATTCAAACAGGCTTTAACCTTCAAGCGCAATACCAGCTCTGTGCGCTTTAACTTCGACCTGCATAAAACCGTTGGATTTTATTCGGCCATTGTGTTGCTGCCGGTGTTGTTTTCAGGCGTTTACTTTAATTTTCCGGAGCAGCTCAATGTGCTGGTCAAATTGTTCTCGTCAACCAACAGGCCCAATGCCTTTAGCACTATTCCGGCAGAGATTCACAGTCGTGTACCGCAAGCGTGGCAACAGCCGATTAATGTCTCGGCAGTGGAAGCTATAGTGCAAAAGCGCTATCCCGCCGGTAAGTTATGGATGCTCAATGCGCCGAAAAACCGGGAGGATGTCTACACAGTAATGAAAAACAACGTGGACGAAATAAGTCGGTTTACCGGTTATCGGGATTTCGCGGTCGACCAATACAGCGGCGAAATACTCAACGTCTACGACAGGGGCACCGGCAGCATCGGCGATGTTTTTTTGGATTGGCAATGGCCGTTGCACAGCGGCCATGCTTTCGGTTGGACAGGCCGGATGCTGGTCCTTCTCTCCGGCCTGGCTTGCCCGGTTTTGTATGTGACCGGGGTGATTCGCTGGCAGCAAAAACGCAAGGCGAACAAGTTAAAGATGCGATGAAATTTTAAAAAATCCCTCTTATTTAACCTGAATTCGGGATAAGAAAACTGAGGATGAGCGCCGCTCTTTTCGTGTA
>CAZJOY010000397.1:0-2889 GCA_964547705.1 uncultured Methylobacter sp.
AAAAAATACTTTAACAAATTTCAGGGATCAAAGGATAGATAGCGCGATTGCCCTGACGCTCTCCGGCATAAGAACGGTATAGCTTTGGACTCCGAAAATCATCGATACCGGAGTTCAAAGCTTGCTTTGCTTAGGCTTAGATGAATATCGCTTGTTAGCCTTTCGCCTTGAGCCTGTTGCCGGTTTAAATCATCCTTTCAAGTGATACCCAACAATCCGCTCAACTTCGTTTTTCGATCCTAAAATGACCGGAACCCGTTGATGCAAGGCTTTAGGCTTGATGTCGAGAATCCGCTCGCGCCCGGTGGAGCAAGCTCCGCCCGCTTGCTCCATAATAAAAGCCATTGGATTGGCCTCGTACATAAGGCGTAGTCTGCCGGGCTTGGACGGATCGCGTAAATCGTACGGATACATAAAAACCCCGCCGCGCGTCAGTATCCGGTAAACCTCAGCCACCATCGATGCAACCCAGCGCATATTAAAATCCTTTCCCCGCACACCTTCAGTACCTTGCAAGCATTCATCAATATAACGTTGGACCGGCGGCTCCCAAAAACGCTGGTTCGACACATTGATCGCAAATTCTTTTGTGTCCTCTGGAATCGTCATATTCGGATGAGTCAGGATAAACTCGCCGATATCCTGGTCCAGCGTAAAACCGTTGACACCATGCCCGGTCGTTAACACCATCATAGTCGACGGTCCATACAGCACGAATCCCGCGCAAACCTGCTCGGTGCCTTTTTGCAAAAAATCCTCCAGCGCCGGGTCCACGCCTTCACGGCAACGCAGTATCGAAAAAATAGTTCCGACTGCTAAGTTAACGTCGATATTGGAAGAACCGTCCAACGGATCGAATAATGCCAGATATTTGCCTTTCGGATATTGGGACGGGATAAGAATGATGTCGTCGCTTTCCTCGGATGCCATGCCGGCCAGATGCCCGGTCCAATTCAGCGCCTCGATCATAATGTCGTTGGTGATGATGTCCAGTTTCTTTTGCACTTCCCCTTGAACATTTCCGGAATCGGCGCTGCCAAGCACACCAATCAGATTGCCTTGATTAACCAGATGGGAAATTTTCTTACACGCTGTAACTATATCGTTCAGTAACGAAGTAAACGTTCCGGATACTCCAGGCAACTCGCGCTGTTGCTCAATGATAAATTGGGTCAAAGTAACATGATTGCTCATTCTTTATCGCTCCGATGATGTGTTGTCAAAAATACCTTCAATAATTACAGACTGTATTTTGTGCATCCGGGGCTCCGCCTCAATAGCGGCTTGCCGTACGGTTTGCGCAAGCTTACAAGCCAATAATATATTGTAAAGGTATTGATGCCGCTAATATATGATGTTTTGAACCTCACTAATGGAACAGGTTGAACTCATGTTGCAAATATCCAATCAGGTCGCCATCCCGGACAATGAGATTGAGATTCATGCGATTCGTGCGCAAGGAACCGGTGGACAGAACGTCAATAAGGTCTCGAGCGCCGTTCATTTGCGGTTCGATATTCACGCCTCCTCATTAACCGAGTTTTATAAAGAAAAACTGCTGGCTTTAAATGATCAGCGCATTTCAAAAGAAGGCGTGATCATTATCAAGGCACAGCAGTATCGCACCCAAGAAAAGAACAAAGAAGATGCCTTAAACAGGCTACAGGCCCTAATCCAAAGCGTCGCTGTCACCCATAAAAAGCGCAAAGCCACCAAACCGACCAAAGGCTCGAAGCTAAGGCGCCTGGATAATAAAGCCAAACAAGGTCGGCTTAAAGCGTTGAGAGGAAATATTAATTTCGACTAACCTCCTCACTTATCAATACATTCGGAAAAACATCTATGCTGGCTTTGCAAATAATCATCAAACAATGGGATAAAAGCCAAAGAACGGCAGCGCATGTTTTGGAGCGCGCTAATATCCCGGATAGATACCCCATCATTTTTCCTTCGGCTTTTTATGATTTTAATAAGCAATGCGTAATAGATCGGCATGGCGATAATGTTCAAGGCGAACGCTTGAAATATGCGCTGTTAGCAAACGGACAAATACGATTTGATCGATTCCAACTGAGTTTAGAAGATAAAGTTATTGGGTATTTGGCCGCAACTCAGCCTGATAAAGCCCCTCATGTAATCGGGTCATTGGATGATCAATGGATACAATGCAAATACACATGTAGATACAGCGTTTTCAAGAGCGACTTTTATTATTGGTTGTATGAAGAAGTAACTTTAAACGCTATTTGTACCAATGAATTTAATGAAAACGTTTTTATGGAGACTGAACCTGCGTTTGTTTTTGAAGATTTCAATCATCTAGGAAACCGAAACCGGCATCCAGTTAAATTAAGTTAGAGTCATTTGATTTTAAATCTGCTCACACTGAGTTTATCGGAGCATTAGTGATGAGCAGATCCGAATCACAACAAGCTCCTCCAATTTGATTTTTGATTAAGCTAGGTGCAGTTTGCAGGCTCATTGTATAATTTGGCGCAATGTTTTTTACCGACCTCTTAAACCTAAAGGATTGATTAAAATATGCTTCCAGAAAAACGCTTAACTCGTCGCCGTGGAATTTATTTACTACCTAATTTATTTACCACGGGAGCGCTGTTTTCCGGCTTCTATGCGATTACTTCGGCGATGGGCGGGCGTTATGAAACCGCTGTTGTAGCCATTTTTGTAGCGATGATTCTGGATGGCCTGGATGGCCGGGTGGCTCGGTTGACCAATACGCAGAGTGAATTCGGCGCCCAGTACGACAGTCTTTCCGACATGGTTTCATTTGGTGCTGCACCGGCTTTGGTCATGTACCTATGGGCGTTTTCAAGCCTCTGCAAATTGGGTTTGTTTGCTGCGTTTGTCCATGCGGCGGGTTGCGCCTTT
>CAZJOY010000398.1:0-2878 GCA_964547705.1 uncultured Methylobacter sp.
GTTATTGGACTTTATGAGCGAAGCGCAAATGGATAGAGTCGGCTGCTTTGCCTATTCGCCTGTAAAAGGCGCGGCGGCCAATGATTTGCCTGACCAAATACCTGAAGAAGTCAAACAAGAGCGATTGGCGCGGTTCATGGCGCATCAGGCAGAAATCAGCGCGGAGCGTCTGCAGCAACGGGTAGGCCGGATCGAAACGGTGTTGATCGATGAAGTGGTCGAAGAGGGCGCAGTCGCAAGAAGTAAAGCCGATGCGCCGGAAATCGACGGACAGGTATTTATCGATGGCGCAACACATTTGAAAGTCGGCGATTTTGTCGATGTCGAGCTGGAAGAAGCGGACGAATATGATCTTTGGGGGCATTTGGTTTAGGGCTCGGAGGGCGTTGATAGTGTAACCGGAGCAGGTTCAGCGTTAGTCATAGTTCAGTAAGATGGGTAGAGGAGCGGCCAAAACCCATCTTTTGAACAATTTAAGTGTCGATTTTAAGTGTCGATTTTTCTTAGCTTGTTTTACGCGGCCCATGTTGATATTTATTATGCGGTTTTAAGTAAACATACTCATATTTCTTTGCTGAGATAATTGTATGTATGTTGTTGTTAAATAAAAAATATTTAGTAACGATTGCTTATTTGTTTAAGAATCGTTGTTATAATCACCACATGGCGGCGTATTTGTGCCGTTATTTATTGGCTGTGGCCGCTCTTGCCATTAAACCATTCTAAATTTAAGCGAGTGAAAGAGGTTTCTTAAATGAATAAAAGATTATATGTGCTAATGCTGATACTGACATTTCCATCATTTGTTAATGCCACTTCAGTGCTGGCTACGAATCCAGCAATAGCGGCCGATTCAATAGTCATCTTCGTGCCGAGTAAGGAGCAGTCGCTATTAACTACGGACCAAGAACTCATTATTGAAGGAAATATCGCCAAGGTAGAGAAAGGCGTGACGCCTGGTTTGATAATAATGCCCGCCCATTCGCTTTCGGGGCCGCTCCAGTCAGGGATACCTGAAAGGTTATATCTTATTAAACTCACGGATCGGGATGCATATTCGCCTATGCTGCACTCCGCTCTATCTTTCAAAGAGAGGATGACATTCCCGCCAATTATCTCCGTCAGCATGGTTGATCAACTTGGCTCTGAAACGTTTAGCGCAGGTATCGGTCAGCACTTTCCTACATCGACCTATTATTTCAATGCCACCATCTCGTTTCCTGGAGCGTTTGTGGGAACGCCGTTCAAGGGCGACATTTATTTTGGTGTTATTCCGCCAGAAAATAACCGGTCATTTACGTGGGTAACGGACGGTGGAGTGAACAGCCTAAAGGAGGGACTCACACCCATTGTGCGTGATGTTGCGATGACGCAAAATTCCACATTCAGTTTATCCAGTACATTGGGGCAAAGTATTCAATACGGATTCAAAAATACCGAATCGGCTGGTATGTACTCGATTTTTGCACTGCTCGTGCCTTCCGGCGCCGATCCCTCCGTTACGCGGAACTGGATTGGTATAAATATGGTGCCGTTAGTGATTGTGCGGAACGATGCGGTGATCTTTTGATATTACGATTCCACAGCATTAATGTTTAGCTAATGTGAAACCAAGATTGTTGGGTGAACGCGAAAAAAGCTATTGCCCAACTTATCCTTATCCAGTTGTGGATCATTTGACAGCCAATTGCGAACACTTGGGCGAATGTTATAATATAACATTCGATTTCAGATAGACGTTTTTACGATGAACACTCCTGCCGAAGCAATCCACAACCATCCCCATCCTTCGGAACACGATCACAAAAAATGCGTCAGCGAGGCTTTGGATACTGCCGAGCATTTGTGCGTGGTGCGCGGCGTACAATTGACGCCTATCCGTCATCAGGTGTTGGAGCTGATCTGGGACAGCCATAAGGCCGTTAAGGCGTATGAGTTGTTGGACCGTATCAAGCCGCTGAAAAACGGCGCAAAACCTGCGACGATTTATCGTGCGTTGGATTTTTTAATCGAGCAGGGTCTGATTCACCGCGTGGAAAGCCTTAATGCTTTTGTCGGTTGCAGTAGTTCCGGTCATCAACATGAGCAGTTATTGTTAATCTGTAAGCATTGCAATGAAGTCGAGGAACGTCCCGCGACTGAAGTTATGCAAGCCCTGTCGCAAGAGTTGGATCAAGCCGGATTTATCGTGCACAGCAAAGCCATAGAAATCCATGGTATCTGCGTTAAATGCGCCGCGCTTTACGGTGATCAAGATTAAGTCGTTGAGAGGAATCTCCCGGTAGCTATTTCGGCTAACTGCCAAAGCCGGGCAGCGTATAAATAGATTATGATCGCGGAGTGCAAGCTCCGCTTGCGAACAGGCACCAGATATATTCCTTGTCTTTGGTTGGTAGCCGTCATTTCCACTTGTGCCAGATGAAGCATTTTTGAAAACAAATAATAATTGTAGGGCGTTATGTTATAACATATCATCTAGTGCAAAATACTCTTCCATGCTTATTCACCATCAGGATTAATGAGTTTATAAGCGTGGCATATTAAATTTCCCTATCTTCCATTGAATATTTTGAGCATCCGATGAGCAAAAAAATCGCTATTTTTTTCTTCCTATCGACGGCTGTGGCAGCACCGGCAGTCTATGCGGCCGAAGCAGCAGCCAAAGAAGATATACAAGAATTAGAAGAGGTTGTTGTCACCGCGCCATTACAAGACAAAGCCTCTGAGTCCGCCGTTCCGGTCACTGTTTTGAGCGATGAGGAGTTGCGCTTGAAAGTCGGCCGCAGCATCGGTGAAACACTGAAAAACGAATTGGGTATTACCAGCCAGTCTTTCGGTCCGGGTGTCGGCACGCCGGTTATTCGCGGTCAAAGCGGAT
>CAZJOY010000399.1:0-2850 GCA_964547705.1 uncultured Methylobacter sp.
TTAATCAAATTAGCCATATCGGCCATCGAACAACCGGCCGCCATGTCCGGCAAGATCGAGATTTGCTCGGGACGGGACAGTATATCGGCGACTTCGGCCATGAAATGCACGCCGCAAAATACGATGTATTCGGCGTCGGATTGCGCGGCATTACGGGACAGTTTCAGCGAGTCGCCAGTAAAATCGGCATGTTTGAACACTTCATCGCGTTGATAATGATGTCCGAGGACAACGCAACGGCTGCCAAGCTTGGCTTTGGCGGCAGCAATCCGGGCATCGCATTCCTCATCGCTGAGTAAGGCGTAATCTTGAATGGGAAATGGGGTATTGGTCATAAAAATACTCCTCTAGGGAGAAAATTTCGGGAGGTTTTCAAAAGTCGACTATAAAACTATCACCACGAAGGCGCGAAGAGCACGAAGTTTTATTTACAGGCGGAACGGGGTTACTCCCCGCTCCTAACATTGCTACGATACCTGAACCACATAGCTCTATTTTAACCAACGTCAAACCGGGGAAAAGTCGAAAGAGGGCTTATAAGACTAGAGCCGGCTTAAGTTGGCGTATCGGAAGCAAGCTTTTCACCTAGATATTGATGGATAACATTCATGTATTCTTTGCCGGTCTTGGATAGCTTTTTCACAACAACGTTAAGAATACTCAAGACTTTTACTAAGACCAATTCATCAATATCCGCTAAATCCTTGCCTATCGCCGCATCGACAAAATTGAATCCTGCCAGTAAAAATGGGTTATCGCAATTAATTTCAGCGTCTTTAAAATGATATTTATCAATCAGCAGCTCAAGGATTTTGCTCGCATCGGCATCCTTTAGCGTCTTGTTGTTTTCAATATCGTAAGCGTAAAAAGCGCCTTCAATAGCATCGCTATATCCCATCAATTCAGCACTTTCGTGTATTTGATTGGTGGTAAAAGACGGTACTTCGTTATATTTTCGTTTCGGTTTTTGATAGTACGAGCAATTTAAACAGGAGTCTTCTTTGCGAATGGTTCCGCAACACAAGCTGCACACTAATCCATTAGCGACGACACACTGTCTTTTCCCTTTTCTTGAATCACATACTGGGCATTTAGCCATATCTGTTTTCTCTGTAAATATTTGTTCCTGCCAAACCGGACAACATGCGAAGGGCAGTCTATAAAAGCATTTCACCACGAAGCCAAAAGTAGGCGCCTCTAGGCGACACTAAGAGCACGAAGGAATAAAACTTGATGATTGTTCCCTAGTTCCGGCGTGGAACAATCAAACTCTTCGTGTTCTTCGTGGCTTCGTGGTGAATAAAAAGCTTTTTTAATCCTTAACTTTTTCTTTGCCCGCAGGTTTAATCAAGCGAATGCCCAGCTCTTTCAATTGCTCATCGGTAACAACTGCCGGTGCACTGACCAAAGGACAAGCCGCAGATTGGGTTTTAGGGAACGCAATTACGTCGCGGATAGATGTTGATCCTGTCATCAGCATGACCAAGCGGTCTAAGCCAAATGCAAGACCGCCATGCGGAGGCGCGCCGTATTTCAATGCATCCAGCAAGAAGCCGAATTTTTCCTTCGCTTCGTCTTCGCCGATACCTAAAATTTCCAGCACGGTTTGCTGCATCGCACTGCGATTGATACGAATCGAACCGCCGCCAACTTCGGTACCGTTCAATACCAAATCGTAAGCGCGCGATAATGCCGCGCCCGGATTGGCAACCAGCTCTTCAACCGAGCAACTTGGCGCGGTGAATGGATGATGGATGGCATTGTAGCGGTTGGTTTTTTCATCCCAGTCGAACATCGGGAAGTCGACGACCCAAACCGGCTTCCATTCGCCTTCCAACAGGTTAAGATCATGGCCCAACTTGACCCGCAATGCGCCCATCGCTTCATTTACGATGCTGGCTTTATCGGCGCCGAAGAAGATCAAATCGCCGTTTTGCGCGCCGGTTTTGGCCAACACGCTATCCCAAACTTCCGCAGGGGCGAATTTAACGATAGGCGATTGCAAGCCGTCGACGCCGGCGGCCAAATCGTTGACCTTGATATAAGCCAAGCCTCTTGCGCCGTAAATACTGACGTACTTGGTCAGTGCATCGATGTCTTTGCGGCTTAATTCGCCGCCATTCGGTACGCGCATCGCAACGACGCGGCCTTTCGGATCATTAGCCGGTGCAGAGAAAACTTGGAAATCGACATTTTTCATGTCTTCGGCAATATCGACCAATTCCAACGGAATCCGCAAATCGGGACGATCGATACCATAGCGGGATATAGCTTCCTGATGCGTCATGCGCGGAAATTTGTCGCCCAAGTTCACGCCAATCACTTTAATGAACAACTGGCGAATCATTTCCTCCATCACATGCATGATTTCGTTTTCATCCATGAACGAAGTTTCGATATCGAGCTGGGTGAATTCAGGCTGACGGTCGGCGCGCAAGTCTTCATCGCGGAAACAACGCACGACTTGATAATAGCGATCCATGCCCGCGACCATCAAAATTTGTTTGTACAATTGCGGCGATTGCGGCAACGCGAAAAACGAGTTTTCGTGGGTTCGGCTCGGTACAATGTAATCGCGTGCACCTTCAGGCGTCGCTTTGGTCAGATACGGCGTTTCGATCTCGAAAAACTCGTGATCATCCAGAAAGTTTCTTAACACCCGCGTCACATCGCGGCGCACTTTCATCTTTTCTTGCATCTCGGTACGGCGCAAGTCGATATAACGGTAGCGCAAACGCAGCTCTTCATTCACCTCGATTTCGCTTTCGACAGGGAACGGCGGAGTTTCCGATTCGTTCAGCCCGACAATGCCTTTAGCCAAAATCTCAATCGCGCCGGAAAGCATATTGG
>CAZJOY010000400.1:0-2821 GCA_964547705.1 uncultured Methylobacter sp.
ACCAATTAAAGGCGGATATTCTGGAGACCATGCTCAATCACTACCAGAACAATATTGCCGAACACACGGTTTTTTTTTCCGGCATGGTCGATACGCTGGCTGCGATTGAAGCCCAAGGGCTGAAGTGGGGCGTGGTCACTAACAAGCGCGAACGTTTCACCAATCCGCTAATGGAGGCCTTAAAGCTGACTGATCGTGCTGCTTGCATTATTAGCGGCGATACTACCGCCAACCCCAAGCCCCATCCTGAGCCGATGCTGGCCGCCTGCAAACAGGCGGGCGTCGATCCGCGGGAATGTGTTTATATCGGCGACGCCGAGCACGATATTACTGCCGGAAAAAATGCGCAAATGAAAACACTGGCCGCACTTTACGGCTACATTAAACCCGGCGATACACCGGAAACGTGGGGAGCTGATGCGTTAATCGAGTCTCCCGATCAAATTTCAACCTGGATTGCATTACTGCCATGCCGCTAACAAATCAAGTCATTTTAATTACCGGCGCCGGCGGCGGTCTGGGTAGCACCGCTGCTCTGGAACTGGCCAAGCATGGCGCGCATATCATCCTGCTGGATAAAAACATTGCTAAACTGGAAGCGGTTTACGATGCGATTTTGAACGTCAATGCCGCGTCTGAGCCGGTTATGTATCCGTTTGATCTGGCCGGCGCCAATGAAAACCAGTATCAGGAATTGGCCGACAAAATCGATGAAGAATATGGCTCATTGCAAGGTATTTTGCATTCCGCGGTAGAGTTTAGCGCCTTTTCTCCAGTCGCCACGCACAAAACCAAAGATTGGGGGCATACTTTAAATGTTAACCTGAATGCGCCTTTTCTATTATGCAGGGTTTTATTGCCGGTACTGCAGAAGAGCGAACACGCTTCCATCGTCTTCACCTCCGATTCTTCCGCCAGAAAGGCACCCGCCTATGCCGGGGCTTACGGTGTTTCAAAAATAGCTTTGGAAGGTTTAGCAAATATACTGGCCGAAGAGCATGAAGCTTTCGGCAAAATTCGGGTCAATACCTTGATACCGGGACCGGTAGATTCCCCATTAAGAAAGCGGGCCTATCCGGCTGAAGATAAAAGCAAGCTGCCGTCGATGAAATCACTGGCTCCGATTTATCTGTATTTATTCGGCTCAGAAAGTATAGGCATAACCGGCCAAGCTGTCGATGCACGAACCTTCTATTTATAACTGAACTATTATGGCTGAAAGAGAAGACGTTGTTTTAACCAGAGATGTCAACATTGTTACCATTCCTGACGGCAATACCGGGACTTTAACTAAAGGTCAGATAGTCACGATTTATCAGGCGCTCGGCGATAACTATACCGTAGTCACCGAGCACGGTCACATGGTAAGGATTGCCGGAGTCGATGCCGATGCCTTGGGTAAAGAACCTCAGCAGCTGCATGAGCTGTTATCGGAAACCGATGCGGCGGCGGTTGAAAAGAACTGCTGGGAAGTAATGAAAACGGTTTACGACCCGGAAATTCCGGTCAACATTGTTGATCTTGGTTTGGTCTATGAGTGCAAAGTAACGCCTACCGATGAAGGCCTGAATGATGTTCATGTTGTGATGACTTTGACAGCCCCCGGTTGTGGAATGGGGCCTGTGATCCAGAGCGATGTCGAAAAATCCATCCGTGCGCTGCCCGGCGTCGCCAATGTTAATATCGAAGTGGTGCTTGATCCGCCTTGGTCAAGGGAAATGATGTCGGAAGTAGCCCAACTGCAATTAGGTTTGTATTAACTTGTCGATTGTCTGAATCCTACGGATGATGGTCATCATCAGGGTAAGGTTCAAGGCGCAATTAAAAAGCTAAGTCCAGCAAAAACACCATAATCATCGGTTATGGTGGTCATGCCGACAGTCCCGCCAAAGTCCAGCATCAGCTGGGGCGTCATTAAGTAATTTAAAGACGCTAAAAATTGACTGGTCGGTTTTTGTTGTTTGGCTAAAACACCGGAAAATTCCCCGGCAATACCCCAACGTTCGGTAAGCGGATACGATGCGGCAATTGCCCAGTTGTATTTATAGCGATCCAGGTCTTCTTCCTTAAATCCCTTTCGTGTCACACCTGCGTTTACATCAATCCGTAAATCGGAAATATCCTGGCTGACAATCAAGTTACCCAAATAATCGGTGCGCCCTTGTCCCAGCGACTGGCGCGCCGAGGGCAAAACTGCTCCCGCCTCAAAACCGACAGCCAGGGTTGGATTAATCGGATAATAATGTTTAAGCAGTACCGAGGTATTGCCGAAACCGGAAATGGTTTCGTCTTCGCTACGGGATTTAATCCAGGCCTCGCCGCCAACCAATAATCCCCATTGATCGGCAAACGGGTATTTCAATAAAAAAGGCAGGCTGTTACGTTCGACTTGCATACCGGGCTGATTCGATTGTGCGCCGAATTCAACTTCCAGATGCCGCAATGCAGACAATTCCGCCGGGTTGGATACTGTGGGCCGGTATGGGGTAACCATAAGTTGTTCGGCGTGACTGGCTAAAGGTATGAGCAATACAAATAAAAGCTGAAGCGAACGCATAAGGGAGAAATTATGGAAATAAGTAAAAGTTTTTCAATTTTACGCGAATAACAACATAAAGACAGTTTCTGCGACAAGCGGGTGGGTAGGGCGCCAGGGCAATCGCGCTATCTATCCTTTGATCCCTGAAATTTGTTAAAGTATTTTTTTTGACAAAAAGCTTTATGTTACCCGATCCACGCCCTTACTTTGCCGATCTAGCCGATCCGCGCCCTTACTTTGCCGATCTAGCCGATCCGCGCCGCGAAACCAAAAATAAACTGC
>CAZJOY010000401.1:0-2762 GCA_964547705.1 uncultured Methylobacter sp.
TCTCGGCAACTGCTCCATGCGTTGCTCTACCTCCTCCATCCATGGAGTCGTCCCTCTGGAGAGGGCTTTGTACCGCTTAAGTCAACAACATTGACGGCACGCCCTACCCTCCGGCTTTTACGCAAGCGCCTTAATCGCATCCGCAAGCAGGTTATCAAGCTTAATGCAGGAACTCGGATGGTCGATGCTGTCGGTGGTCCAGATGGTTTTGACGCCGGCTTGAAGAATATGTCGATAAGCATCGTCGCAAAACAAGGCATGGGTGACGACCGCATAAATATCCCGACTCCCTGCGGCTTGCAACAGCCCGGCCGCTTTGGCCAAGGTCCTGCCGGTGCTGGCCATGTCGTCGATCAGAATAACCGCTTGCTTACCAAAGCCGCCGTCCGGCAAGCGCATTTCAACCTGCTTGTCGCCAAGCCGGTGTTTATCGGCAATCGCGTAATCGAAACCGATGTGGCTTGCGATAGCGCTAACCCATTGTTCCGATTCGCGGTCCGGCCCCAACAGTAGCGCATGATTGAATTGTTGTTTTAGAAAAATGCCGATTTCGTTAGCGGCGGTCAGGCTGATTGCATTTTTTATCGGGATGGCTTGATTTAATGACGAAATACGGTGCAAATGCGGGTCTACGGTCAGCACATCGTCAAACAATTCAGCCAGCAATTTGCCGACGATGCGTTGACTGACCGCCTCGCCGGGTTGATTGGCAATATCTTGCCGCATGTAGCTCAGATAAGGCGCCACTAAGGTCAAGCGCTTGCCGCCCAATTCCCTCGCGGTGGTGGCGCATAATAATAATTCGATCAGCTTGTCGTTGGGTTGGTTAAGGCTCCGGCAAATAATAACGTGTTCAGGTAGCGACGGCGGCAGACGGACCAAGCTTTCGCCGTCAGGAAAATGATGCAGCGCGACCTCGGCCAATGCGACATCAAGCCGGGCGGCCAAGCGCCGGGCCTGGCTTACATAGTCGGGAAAGGCAAGTATTATCATAGGCTGGAGATATTTCGAATTAAAAAGCGATTAACGACTTAATGATTTGCTCATCGCTGCCCAAGGTATAGCCGGTATTCTGCATCGCCGATTCCTGAGCAAACCTGAAGTCGGTAGGGAACTCGGCATAAATACAATATAAAGCCTCGCCTTTTTTAACCGGACTGCCCAATTTTTTAAACAAATCCACGCCTGCTTTTTTTACTTTCGGCGCACCGGCAAGCCGGGCTATTTTTGCCATTTGGAAGTTGTCGATACTGGTCACTACACCATCGCTATCGGCAAAAACTTCCTGACGCAGACTGCCGGGATGCAGATCAATCGGTTTTGAACCTTGGGCTTGAATCAAGGCATTCATTTTAGCGCCGGCCCGGCCCGATTCGAGTATGTCGCGGGCAATCGCGTAGCCTTGTCCGCCGCGCACATCGGGATCGAATTCAATGATCCTGCCGGCCAGTTGCAAGGACTTCTGGCGCAAATCGAACGGCGCATCGGGATCGTTTTGCAGCACCTGCATAATATCACGAGCTTCGAGCACCGGGCCTATGCCCCGCCCTATCGGTTGACGGCCGTCGGTAATCATCACTTCCAGATGAATATTAAGCCGGTCGCCGACAAACTCGAACAATTTGCGCAAAGCCAGCGCCTGATTCATATGCCGCACTTTAGCGGTGGGGCCGACCGGAATATCGACAATCAAATGAGTGGAACCGGCGGCCAATTTTTTGGACAGTATCGACGCCACCATTTTCCCCTGCGAATCCATGCCCAGCGGGCGCTCTACCGAAATCAGCATGTCGTCCACCGGCGCCAGCTTGGCCGTACCGCCCCAAGCCAGACAGCCGCGCTCCTGGCGCACGATAGCATGCAGTTGATCCGGGCTCAGATTAACTTCGGCCAAAACCTCCATCGTGTCGGCCGTCCCCGCCGGTGAAGTAATCGCGCGGCTGGACGTTTTCGGTATCAACATGCCGTGCGCGGCAACGATAGGCACCACCAGCATCGAAGTGCGGTTGCCGGGGACGCCGCCGATGCAATGCTTGTCGGCGACCAGCGCTTCATGCCAATTCATGGTATCGCCGGATTGCAGCATCGCGCGGGTAAGAAAGAACAGTTCGTCGCGGTCAAGATTGTTTTGCCCGGTCGCGACCAGGAATGCGGCCATCTCCATTTTGGAATAGCGGGCTTCGACAATATCGCTGGTAATGTTGTTAAAGTCATCCTGATCAAGGCGCTCGCCGTTGATCTTGCGCCGCACCGCATCCATCGATTTCGGCGCTTCCGCATGATTGACCGTAACCAGACTGCCTTCGGCAACATTAAGCTGCTGGAACGCCTGCTCGGACAGGCCCAATTCCCCGGACAACACGATGGAACTGTCGTCGACCACATTCAGTACCGCAAGCACTTTAGAACCGTTGGCGCTTACCAGGATTTTAGACAAAGCCTGAAAGCCCTCGGCCCGGTATATACCGCACTCGCGATGCATATAAGCGACGTTTTCGTGATAGGTATCGATAGCGATACGGCGGATTTGCAGGTTGTCGTTGCTCATGGATAAAAAAGGTCGGAAAAAAGGTGACGATGATGCGATTTGAACGGGGTATTGTCAACCATGGGGCTTTGAACGCGCGAGCCTACTTACTGTGTGGGCCGCCTCTTTTTTAGTAGGGGCGGCCGCTATGCGAACGCGGGAAGATATAGAGTCCGGAATTAATATAGCGACGCAAAGTCTGGATGGACCCGCTATCGTTCCCACGCTCCGGCGT
>CAZJOY010000402.1:0-2752 GCA_964547705.1 uncultured Methylobacter sp.
TCGCCGTGAGCCAGCGCATCGAAGATTCTTTCGGTGTTCAACCGCAGCATCGGCAGTGATGTCAACATGCGGGTCTTCGAGGCGCTGGCCTGCATAGGTCTCCGACGGGGCAAAGGTGTAGCTTTCGCCGCCCGCGGTACCGTCGAAATAGTCTTTTGCGGTCCCGATCTCCTTGCCGACCGCGGTCAGCGTCGTATCCGTAGCGGTCATATTCGGCGCTTTGGCGAAGCTCATACCCCAGCCCTTTACGCCCTGGTTCTCAAAATCGATCTCAAATCTGACCTGCCGCGAGGTCGAAGCCTTGAGTGCGTCCACCCCGCCAGCGCCTCGCCGACATGCTGCCAGTTTTGCTCAAGCAAAGCCATCCTGACTTTCCATTCATTAACTTCCGTATCAACAACCGACAATTGACTCAAGCGGTAATAGGCACTTGGATTTCGACTACGAGCCAGACTTATCGCAAGACTACGCTCCAACTGACGAATAGTTTGTTCATCTATCTGGAAAGTAGCTTTTCTATCATCCCAAAATCGAATGGCCAAGTTTAAATCGGACTTTGCCAATCGATCTATACCATGAGCGAAAAGCTTTCCCATTTGCGGACTCAAAAAACCATCATTTTCGATTAGCTCGGGCTTTTGGTGAACCTTTAACCAAACATCGGCAACATCCTGATCGGCTCTATTCATAGACCGACGAACATATTCAGCCACAGAGACATTATCTTTGTGCAGGGCCAGCTCAAACCGTTGCCATACCAGTTCCTGCGTAAAACGGGGAGACACTATCAACACAGACAATAACGGATCGCATTCTTGCGGTAACGAGTCTCCAGTCAACCATAAATGTTCAGCTTCGCTCAGTGCCTGCTGTTGGTTACCGGTTTTATAGAGGGCTAGGTTATATTCGCATTCAAGAGCCGTATTTTCAGTTACTTTTGACGCGACTGCGACCGGCGGCGGGCTTGCGACGGCAGACATACCGTCATTGGCGATTGCCGGACCTGTTCCCGCCAAGACTGAGGCAGATACGCTGTCATTGGCAATCGTAACAGCAGTTCCCGGCTGGCTGGCAACATACACACCATCCTTGGCGATCGCCGCGCCAGTTCCCGACTGGCTTGCGGCATACACGCCATCCCTGGCGATATAATTCCGGATGAAATCGTTCCATTGTTCATTCTTCGCCAAGTAATCAAGCCATTTAGACCTCAATAGTCCGGCATAGCGGGTGTCTTTATAGGCGGCTAAGAAAGACAGAATTTGGTCGGCTTGATGTAAATTATCTTTCAGCCATTGGTATTGCAGATAGGGATACAGAGGATAATTGAGCAAAGCGGCGCTGGTGCGCATGAATGCTTCAACATTGCCTTGAGCAAGCAGTTTTTCCGCCTGCAAAAAATCGTTTCTTTGTTGGTCGAGCGTATTGCCAGATACTGCATCGGAAAAAAGAAGCGGACACAACAACACAATCCACGCCAAACATTTCATATTTCACTCACAGTAAATATATTTTTAAAGATGTTATAATCAAGTGCTTCAAAAACCTTCCTATCAAATCCCGTGCCATCGAAACAGGTTACCCCAGCGTACAACTGGAACACTATCTACAAAATCGCGTTAGAGCATAAAAAAGAGCTCATCAGCTCTCATTTTATCGCCATTCTGGCTACTATTGCCAGCGTTCCGGTGCCGTTGTTGATGCCGTTACTGGTCGATGAGGTGCTGCTGCATAAACCCGGCATTATTATTCAAACCGTCAACCTGTTTTTTCCTGTCGCTTGGCAACTCCCCATTCTCTATATCAGCGTTATTTTACTGATCAGCCTTATCCTGCGCATCATTGCGATCATTTTCAATATCATTCAATCCAGGCAATTTTCCTGTATTGCCAAGGATATTGTATTTCGCATCCGCGCCAACCTGATCGGGCATTTGCAAAGCATTTCGATGTCCGAATACGAAAGTCTCGGCACAGGCACCGTGGTCACCCATCTGGTCAAAGACCTCGACACGATCGACACTTTTATCGGCTCTACCGTCAGCAAACTGCTGGTAGCCGCGCTGACCGTTATCGGCACCGCCGTCATATTATTATGGATGCACTGGCAACTGGGGTTGTTTATCCTGTTACTGAATCCCGTGGTCATTTACTTAACCCGCGTTATCGGTTCCCGCGTTAAAGACCTAAAGTCCAAGGAAAACTCCGCTTTTGAAGTTTTCCAGCAGTCGTTGACCGAAACCCTGGAAGCCATCCATCAAATACGCGCCAGCAATCGTGAGAAGCATTATTGTCACCAGTTGATTGAATCGGCCCGCTCTGTTAAAGATTTTTCCACCGCATTCGCCTGGAAAAGCGATGCCGCAACACGCTTAAGTTTTCTGATATTCCTGTTCGGCTTCGACATATTCCGGGCCTGCGCAATGCTGATGGTGATCTATTCGAATCTCAGCATCGGACAAATGCTGGCTGTGTTCGGCTATCTTTGGTTTATGATGGCGCCGGTTCAAGAAATACTGAGCATCCAGTACGCCTTCTATGCCGCCAAAGCCGCGTTAATCCGCATAAATCGGCTTAATGCACTGAAACAGGAACCACATTATCCTCATCTTGAAAACCCTTTTTCAAACAAAAAGACTGTATCTCTACGTGTAGAAGACCTGCATTTCAGCTATGGCGATGAAAAAGTGCTCGACGGCATTCAATTAAAAATCCCAGCCGGTGAGAAACTTGCGCTGGTTGGCGCCAGCGG
>CAZJOY010000403.1:0-2745 GCA_964547705.1 uncultured Methylobacter sp.
GACCACTGATCGGCTGTCTGCATTCGATGTAATTTTGCCCGATCCGATTCCCGGCAAAGGCCGTGTTTTAACCAACGTGTCCAATTTTTGGTTTGAAAAAATGAAGCACGTGATGCCTAATCACTTGGCTGATATTCCACTGGAACAGGTTGTTCCCGATGCGGCCGAGCGCGCGCAAATTGAAGGCCGCGCTATCGTCGTCAAATTATTAAAACCATTGCCGGTTGAAGCGATTGTGCGCGGTTACCTAATCGGCTCCGGCTGGAAAGATTACCAAAAATCCGGTGCGGTCTGCGGCATTAAACTTCCCGAAGGTTTGCAGCAAGCGGAGCAATTGCCCGAACCTATCTATACGCCGTCCACCAAAGCCGAAGTCGACCAGCATGACGAAAATGTCTCTTTTGAGAGAACTGTTGAATTGATGGGACAAGAGCTGGCCGAAAAAGTGCGCGACGCCAGCCTGAAACTGTACAAGGAAGCCGCTGCCTACGCCAAAGAACGGGGCATTATTATTGCCGATACCAAATTTGAATTCGGCGTTGACGATAACGGCGTTTTATATCTGATAGATGAGGCTTTAACCCCCGATTCATCACGCTTCTGGCCTGCCGATCAATACCAGGTCGGCATCAGCCCGCCCAGTTTCGACAAGCAATATATCCGTGACTACCTGGAAACACTGGATTGGAATAAAACCGCGCCAGGCCCGCATTTACCGGCTGAAGTGGCCGAGTACTGCGCGGCAAAATACCATGAAGCGGAAGTCAGATTAACGCAAGGTTGATTTGATATTCAGCATTTCGACGAAAGCCACAAAAAGTTCGTTTGATAATAGAACTCGAATCAGACGGGTATGATCGGGATAATCTTCAGCTGTAGGGCGTGCCGTGCGCGCCTTATAGCTTCCAAGGCGCGCACGGCACGCCCTACAGCTGGCGGATTTGATTTTTATCCGTCAATCTACGTCTATCTTCCTGCCAATAATCAACACCATAAATTGATAAGCCCCCTCTCAACAGGTTTAGTGTTACGCGCGAAAGCTCGATACCTGTCCGTTCCTTTCGATTTTTAAGACCGCCTTAAGCTAATCGATACTATATTGGTTCAGCTCTAAGTTTTATTTGTCTATCGACAAGATGATTGGCTTTTTGAGTTTCTAAATTGCAGTAAAAAATTTGAAGTAGCAATTTTTTAGTTTTTTAGTAGCTTACTTGGAACAATAATTATGATCGAACAGATAGCTACCGAATTAATCAATGCCCGCCGGTTTCCGGTTGGCGCGGAGCGAGTGCCCGAAAAAGGCGTGCATTTTCGGGTTTGGGCGCCCCAGAGAAAGACAGTCAAACTGGTTATCAATCCTCAAGGTGAAAATATTGATCCCGCTCCGCTGATCGAAGTTGAGCTGCAGAAAGAAGAAAACGGTTATTTTTCGGTCATTTCACAAGACGCTTGGGCCGGAACCTTATACCGCTACCTGCTCGATGATGACTCACAGCCTTATCCTGACCCCGCCTCGCGTTTTCAGCCCCAAGGTCCGCACGGGCCGTCGCAAGTCATCGATGCTTTAACGTTTGCATGGACGGACGCTAATTGGCCGGGTGTTAAAGCCCAAGGCCAAGTCATTTATGAAATGCATATCGGCACTTTTACTCATGAAGGCAATTGGCTCGCAGCCGCCAAAGAGCTGCCCGAACTGGCAGCGCTCGGTGTAACGGTTCTGGAAATCATGCCGGTAGCCGATTTTCCGGGACGGTTCGGCTGGGGTTATGACGGTGTTAACTTATTTGCGCCGACACGGCTTTACGGCACACCGGACGAATTTCGGTATTTTGTTAACCAGGCTCATGCCGTGGGTCTGGGTGTCATTCTGGATGTAGTCTTCAATCATTTGGGCCCGGACGGTAATTATTTGGGAAAGTTTGCAAATAATTATTTTTCTGCCAAGTATGAGTGCGAATGGGGCGACGCCCTGAATTTTGATGGACAAGACTCAAACGCAGTACGCGATTATGTGCTCGCCAATAGCGCCTATTGGATTAAAGAGTTCCACCTTGACGGCCTGCGTATTGATGCCACCCAGCAGATTTTTGACAGCTCCTCTGAAAATATCATTGCCGCGATCGTGCGGACCGTGCGTAGCGCCGGAGCGCCACGCCTTACCTTTATTATTGGCGAGAATGAGCCCCAAGAAGCCAAATTGTTTATGCTCCCCGAACATGGTGGCTTCGATATCGACGCGTTATGGAACGACGATTTCCATCATACCGCCATGGTAGCGCTGACAGGCCGCGCCGATGCTTACTATAGCGATTACCGGGGGATGGCCCAGGAATTTGTCTCGACATTAAAGCGAGGTTTTTTATACCAAGGCCAATGGTATTCATGGCAAAACAAGACACGCGGAACCCCAGGTCTGAACATGACTCCAGCCAAGTTTGTCAACTTCATACAAAATCACGATCAATTAGCCAATTCCGGCAGTGGCAAACGTATCCATTTATTGACCAGCCCTAACCGCTACCGGGCGTTGACTGCCCTGTTCTTATTGGCTCCGCAGACGCCTATGTTGTTTCAAGGCCAGGAATTTGCCGCCACCAGCCCGTTCTTTTATTTTGCCGACCATAAAGATGAAATTGCCTATTTGGTCGCACGGGGACGCTCCCAGTTTCTGGCCCAATTTCGTTCCCTGGCAACACCCGAAATGCAAGCCAGACTGCCCGATCCGGGTGACCCAATGACGTTTAC
>CAZJOY010000404.1:0-2741 GCA_964547705.1 uncultured Methylobacter sp.
CGCGCCGGTTTAAGCGGCGAGGCTTTGTCGCTGGTGTGTCCCGAAGAAGCCTGGATGTTGGTGGAAATTGAGAAGCTGCTCAAGCGACAAATTCCGAGAGTCGCAGATACCGGTTATGAACCTGTTTCATTGAAAGTTATTGATGCGCCTAAAAAGAATGTGCCTAATAAAAATACCGGTAAAAAGGATTATCGTCATACTAAAAAACCGGCGGCTCGTGGCGCTAAACCAACGGCCAGCAATAAGCGGAGCGATTCAAGAGGAAAGGGCAGATCCGGTTCAAGAGGCAAAGTTTAAAGTGTGATTTATTTCTGGACCAATACCCAGGGTTTTACAACCACGGCCCATACGTCAGCATTGGCTTCAAACCATTCAATTGCTTGTTGATCGGATACCAGGGCAACTTGATTGGTTTGCATCCATGACGCAACCTGATCTTTATTGTCGATGGAAAACTGGTAAGCCACATCGACGAGATCCAGCTCCGGCGCAACAAATACCGCAGTGCCGCTGGCAAAAAAGCGTTGCAATTCTTTCCAGGCAATTTGCGATGTTTCCAGGTTCACTTTTTCTCTGGCAATATCGCAATTGTTTGATTCATTCATGATTTTCTCGGTTGTTATTTGTCGGCAATGTGTTATTTGCACATTTGCATGGCGTGGTTATCAGGTCAGCTGTTATTCTATAGTGAGCGATTATAAATTACTAAGTCAAGAGAGATAAATCATGTCGTTTTTTGAGTCAATAACAAAGAAATCCAAGTTGAAAGCGGCTATCAAGCAAACAGCCGACGCCCGCAGTTGCGACGGTCATACGGCCGATCAACTGTTTAAAAAGGTCTATCAGGATTATGCCGAGGTCGTCTCTGATGAGCCGTTGATTGCTGAAGCTTTATATAATTGGGGGTTGGCTTTGTTGCATCAAGCGAGAACCAAGTCGCGCGAACCGGCTGCCAATCTTTACCAGGATGCCATTGCTAAATTTTCCTTTTGCTTGACGCTTGAACCGGCTTATCTCGGTGCTGCATTGGATGGCGGTGTTGCTTATATGGAATTGGCCCGTGTTAAAGGGGCTGAACCCAATGATAATTTATATGAAAGAGCTAAAAGCTATTTTGAAAAAGCCAACGCTATTCAGGCCGGATCGGCTTCTTATAACCTGGCTTGTATTTATGGCTTGCGAGGCGAGAAAGAGGGTTGCCACAACGCATTGGAAATCTCTAAAAACAAAGGCTATTTACCGGTCGTCGCCGATATTCTTGCCGACCCGGATCTTGATCGCGTTAAGTATCAGGACTGGTTTGTCGATTTTATGGAGTCTTTAAACAAAAAATCGGAAGAGGTTCCTGCGATCAGCGAAGCAGTTAATGAAGATGCGGCCGTAAATGAAAACGCCGAAGTTGCTGCCGACGCGTCGATAAATGAGAAGAATGAAGTTGAAGATGTAATGACAAACGAAGAAACGGAAGTTGCGGCTAAAGATGAAGCCGATGTTACCCCATTCAAAGCCGCCGCTGATTATGCAACTGTAGTCGATGAAGATGCGATTTCTAATGAAAAAGCCGATGTTGTGGCTGAAGTTAGCGAAGCAGCGGAAAAAAGTTAAGAGGTTCTTTAATCAATTGAATTATGGGTTAGTCGGATAACAGGCTGCTAATAAAGCCTGCATCTTAGCTAATCCCAGTTTTCGGGTTAATTCAATATTGTGTTGCGGGATGTTTTCCGGATCAGGGTAGTTGGCCACGGCTTGTTCTATACTGCTTTCTCGTAGCAGGTGCAGCATGGGGTAGGGTGAGCGGTTGGTATAATTGCTTGCATCATCCTGATCGCTGCCTTGAAAGCAGTAATCGGGATGAAAACTTGCCAGCTGATAAGTACCTTCATAACCTTGTTCAATTAATAGTGATTCGGCGATTTCAACAAAATCCAGATAATCGTCGAATTCTGCAAATCCTTCGGCGTAAATCAATAGCGTAGTTTCAATATCCGGTTCTTTATCCAGCCGTTCGCATTCATCTATCAGGTGTAACAGGCATTGTTCGGTTTCTATGTCGCGATTGACGTTGAAATAAATGCTGCCTCGTTCCTGTTCGCGTCTTGCAAACGGACAAATACCGTACTCAATGATGATGGATTTCAACCAAGTTTGGGTTGCGGATTTAACGTCTTGGTCTGAAAGCGTTTTAAAAGTCATGATTAGCTGCCGTTAAAGCAAAAAAGCCCCTTATTAAGTAGGGGACTTTTGAGGTGATGACGCAAGTGCATCATTTTATTTATGACTGGTGCCTGCTGCGATTCTTTTCTCTCTTTCTTCGCTTGCTTTTTCGATTTTTGAGAAAACCCGGAGTATATCGGTAGAGGACAGAATGCCGACCAGCTTATTGTCTTTATCGACGACAGGTAATGCGCCGATTTTATTGTCGGCCATTTTTGCTGCGGCTTCCGATGCGTAAGTATCAGGGCTAACGGTGATTACGCCCCGGTGCATGATGTGTTGCACTTTTTTAGGAACTACATGAAGTTCAGTAGTTCCTGTGCCGGTTGCTGCTTCAATTGCGTTTGAGTTGCTTTTAGGGCCGAGGGCTTTGTACAGGTCTCGGTCGGATACAATGCCAATAACTTTGCCTTTTTCAACAACCGGTAAATGACGAATTCTTTCGTAATGGATTAAGAAAAAGACACGATCGATCAAATCGTGTTGCTCGACTGTAAATACTTTTGAAGTCATTAAATCTTCAACAC
>CAZJOY010000405.1:0-2741 GCA_964547705.1 uncultured Methylobacter sp.
CGGGCGCAAAACCGAGGTCGTCGACAATTTCAAAAGCGGCGGTTTTTTGTCCGTCAATCCTAAACGGGTTGATCGAATTAACGATTGTAACCGGCGCATGATCTGCGACTTCTTTAACCAACGACATACCTTTATCGAAATTGCCGTTAATCTGGATAATTTCAGCACCGTACATCAATGTTTGCGCCAACTTGCCTAGAGCGATTTTGCCGTCGGGTATCAGCACGAAAGCTTTAATGCCCGCTCTTGCTGCGTAGGCGGCCGCGGCAGCCGACGTGTTGCCGGTTGACGCGCAAATAATAGCCTGGCTGCCCTCTTCTACCGCTTTGGTAACGGCCATCGTCATACCGCGGTCTTTAAACGAACCGGTTGGATTCAGGCCTTCGTATTTGACATAAATATCAACGTCCTTGCCGATCAATCGGGGGATATTCTGCAATTGAATCAGCGGCGTATTGCCTTCGTTCAAACTGATAATGCGAGTGCTTGCGCTAACCGGCAGGCGGTCTCTGTAGCGTTCAATCAGGCCGGTGTAGTGTTTATGTTTAGACATGTTTTTATTTATCCTAAAGTTTCCAAACGGATGCGATTAACTTTGCCGGTTACGGTTGTTAAGGCTTCAATTTCAGCAATAGCTGCATTCATTTCTTTTTCCAGCGTGACTTGAGTCAGTATGATAATCGGCACCGATGTTTCATTGTCCTGCGGCACTTTCTGGCTGATGGCTTCGATGCTTATTTGATGTTCGGCCAGAATGCGAGTCACTTCAGCCAAAACGCCCGGCTTGTCTTCCGCATGAAGACGCAGATAGTAAGCGGTGCGGAACATGTCGGCAGGCAATACCGGTATATCGGCCAAGGCATCAGCCTGAAATGCCAAATGCGGCACGCGGTTTTCAGGATCGCTGGTTAAAGCCCTGACCACATCGATCACATCGGCAACGACGGAAGACGCGGTAGGCTCGGCGCCGGCGCCGGCGCCATAATAAAGCGTAGGACCGACCGCATCGCCTTTAACCAAGACAGCGTTCATCACGCCGTTGACGTTGGCGATAAGGCGGCGCTCGGGAATCAGCGTCGGATGCACTCTTAACTCGACGCCTTCCGATGTTTTGCGGGCGATACCCAAGTGTTTAATCCGATAACCCAGTTGTTCGGCGTACTCGACGTCGGTACGGGTAATCTTGGTGATACCTTCGGTAAACACCTTGTCGAACTGCAACGGAATACCGAAAGCAATCGACGCCAAAATAGTTAATTTATGACCGGCATCGATGCCTTCCACATCAAAAGTAGGATCGGCTTCCGCGTAACCTAATGCTTGCGCTTCGGCCAATACATCGGAAAAATCGCGGCCTTTGTCGCGCATTTCGGTCAAAATGAAATTGCCTGTGCCGTTGATGATACCGGCTAACCATTCGATTTGATTACCGCTTAAACCTTCGCGTATCGCCTTGATAATCGGAATACCGCCGGCAACAGCGGCTTCAAAAGCGACGATCACTCCTTTTTCGCTGGCTTTGGCGAAAATTTCGTTGCCATGCAATGCAATCAGCGATTTATTGGCAGTAACGACATGTTTGCCGTTTTCTATGGCTTTTAACACCATGTCTTTAACCGGCCCTGCCCCGCCGATCAATTCCAGAACGATTTCAATTTCCGGATCATTGATAATTTCAAAAGGATCAGTCGTTAAAACGATGCCTTGCGTATCGCAAATACGTTGCTTGTTTAAATCCTTTGCCGAGGCACGCGTGATGATAATTTCACGACCTGCCCGGCGCGCAATTTCCGCCGCATTTCGCTTCAACACATTGACGGTGCCGCCACCGACAGTACCTAATCCTAATACACCTACTTTTACCGGTTTCAAATCAAACTCCAGTTAAAAAACTATTTTGCACAAAGAGAAATGGAACACGGATGACACAAATTAGACGGATTTACACGGATTTTTTAGCCCAAGCCAAGTTCGATTACTCGTTTAAAATCAGTGATTATCCGTTTAATCCGTGTCATCCGTGTTCTATCATTTAACCCGATTATATAACCTTGTCTTTCTTCATCATATTGCGAATACCGCGAACCGCCTGACGAGTTCGGTGCTCATTCTCAATCAACCCGAACCGGACATGATCGTCACCATGCTGACCGAAGCCAACGCCCGGCGAAACCGCCACTTTAGCGTCGGCGAGCAGTTTTTTGGAAAACTCAAGCGAGCCCATGTGCTGATAAGCTTCGGGAATACGCGCCCAAACAAACATCGTCGCTTTCGGCTTTTCAACCGGCCATCCTGCCGCGGTTAAGCCGTCGCACAATACGTCGCGTCTTTTCCGGTACATTTCGGCAATTTCGGCAACACAGTCTTGAGGACCTTCCAGCGCTGCAATCGCAGCAATCTGAATCGGCGTAAAGGTGCCGTAATCTAGATAGGAGTTAATACGTGCCAACGCCGCGACCAGTTCTTTGTTGCCGCACATAAAGCCCACACGCCAGCCCGGCATGTTGTAACTTTTTGACAGTGAGAAAAACTCTACCGCAATATCTTTCGCGCCTTCGACTTGCAGAATTGACGGTGCTTTGTAGCCGTCAAAAACGATGTCCGCATAAGCAATATCCTGCACTACCCAGATATTATGTTCTTTAGCTACAGCGATGATCTTTTCAAAGAAATCCAGTTCCACGCACTGACTGGTTGGATTGCCCGGAAAATTAAGGATCAGCATTTTCGGCTTGGGCCAT
>CAZJOY010000406.1:0-2725 GCA_964547705.1 uncultured Methylobacter sp.
CAGGTGTTTTTGCTGATGAAACTCGCCTTGAGTGATCGGTGTTTTTGCCAATCGTGCGGCAATTTCAGTCAACACATCTTCGCTTGCGAATCCTTGACCGCATAGCAATAAAGACAAAAACAGCGTTTTTATTAAAATCAAGAAACCTCCAGCCCGAGTTTTTCAAACAACACAGCGGGCGATACGAAACACATGTCTTTTGTTGCCAAATCCACTGCCACCTGAACGCTATGGCCTTTGGTCAGCCTTAAGCCTGAGTATTTATCGGTGATCAGGTAATTTATTTTCAGGCGGTTTTCCCATTCGATGATTTGCGCTTTTACCGTAATGACTTGCCCGAATACTGCCGGTTGCACATAACGAATGTTTAAGTCGATAACCGGCCACGCATAACCGGAATCGCGCATTTGCGGATAGTTGTAATCGATTTTTTCCAGCAAGGCGCAACGGGCGATTTCAAAATACTTGGCGTAATGGCCGTGCCAGACCACCTCCATCATATCGACATCATGGAAGGGGATTTGTAAATCGATTGAGATTTGATGAATCATTTTGATTTTGTAATCCGATACTCGGAGCGTAGCGCTTGGGAGCGATAAGAAACGCTGCCTATTATCTCATACCTTACTGATAATCGGCCTATTCTACTGACCGGAATAAAATAATGTCGCTTAAGTTAAGAGCGTTTTCATAAACTGAAAACGACAACACCTAAAGTATAATATCCGCCACATCCATAACTTATATAGGCGCCGCTATGCACGTTACCTTGGTTCATGTTCACGTAGACCCCGCTCACATCGATGATTTTATCGCCGCGACAAAACTCAACCATGAAGCATCCATTCAAGAACCCGGCAACCGTCGATTCGACGTATTGCAATCTCCCGAAAATTCTAGCCAGTTTATATTGTATGAAGCCTATGTTTCCGCCGAAGACGCAGCAGCCCACAAAGAAACAGCCCATTATTTAGCTTGGCGCGATACTGTGGCGGCCTGGATGGCGGAACCGCGCCAAGGCGTCCGTTACAACGGCCTGTTCCCACAAGGATAAACACTATGCAATTTTCATCATTCTCGATCTCACGTTTACCGCGCATCAGCTACGGCAGCGGCCGCATCAACGAAGTTCCGGCGTTGGCGGCAAGCTACGGCCGCACCGCCCTGCTGGTCACCGGCAAGCAATCGTTCTGCGCGACGCCGCGTTGGCAAATTTTCATCCAAGCGCTGGAAAGCAAAGGCATCAACTGGCTGCACTTTACCGTTTCCGGCGAACCATCGCCGACACTGGTCGATGAAGCCGTCAGCAGATTCCGCGGCGAAGGAGTTGACGTAGTCGTCGGCATCGGCGGCGGCAGCGTGCTCGATGCCGCCAAAGCGATAGCCGGACTGTTGCCGCACGGCAATTCGGTCATGGATCACCTGGAAGGCGTCGGCAAGAACGTCCCGTACCACGGCCCCAGCACGCCGTTCATCGCCGTCCCGACCACCGCCGGAACCGGCAGCGAGGCAACCAAAAATTCGGTACTGAGCGTGCAAGGCCCTGACGGTTTCAAAAAATCGTTCCGCGACGAATGCCTAATCCCCGAATACGCGATCATCGATCCCGATTTATTGACGACCTGCCCTCGCGAATTGGTCGCGGCCGACGGTATGGATGCGTTCACCCAGTTGCTGGAATCCTACGTCTCGCTGAAAGCCAACCCGTTTATCGACGCGCTGGCCTGGAGCGGCATGGCTGCGGTCAAAGAAGGCTTTTTTGCCGCCTGGGAAGGGAACGAACCGTCAGCTGCTAATGGCCGCGCCGCGATGGCTTACGCGGCCTTGTTGTCCGGCATCACCTTGGCCCAAGTAGGCCTGGGCTCTGTACACGGCTTGGCCTCGCCTTTAGGCGCTTACTTTCCTATCCCGCACGGCGTAGTCTGCGGCACGCTGGTATCTGCCGCCACCAAGGTCAATATCAACGCCATGCAACAGCGCGAACCGGAAAATCCGGCTTTGGCCAAATATGTGCAAGTCGGGCGATTACTGACCGGTCGGGCTGAGCTTGATGATGCTACGGCTCGTTCGTCGTTAATTACGCTGCTGGCCGATTGGAGTGAACGGCTGCAATTGCCGCGCCTGAATGGCTATGGCATTAACGCGGATGACTTCCCGATGATTGTTGCGAATAGTCGTGGTAGTAGCATGCAGACTAACCCGATTGTGCTGACGGATGATGAGATTAATGCCATTTTGGTGCAGAGGCTTTGAGCTAGAGAGATCTTTTGGTTACGATGCTTGGCTTCCTACAACAATACTCTGGCGCACTTACCTTCTTGGCGACACTTTTATTAGTCGCACTAACTGCCTTCTATGCCTATTGGACGAAGAGCATCCTTGCCTTAACTTAATGGCAGTGACGCCGCGCGTGGGAACGAGAAATTAAAAGCAACCCGGTCGCAACCGAAAATCGGGTTACAGCCGGGTTACACGAAATATCAATCCGCAACCGCCAAAATCACCGCACCGGCCTTAAACACTGCCGTGGCAGGCTGGCCTTTGCTCAGGCCCAACGCTTCGACGCTATCGTTGGTGACGGTCGCTGCAACTTGCTCGCCGCCTTTTAATTCGATATCGACTTCGGCGTTAACCGCGCCCGGCTTTACCTGGGTTACCGTGCCTTGCAGCTGGTTGCGCGCCGACAGCCGGTAGCCGCCGAAATCGGTGACAATGATGATTTGCG
>CAZJOY010000407.1:0-2713 GCA_964547705.1 uncultured Methylobacter sp.
AATTGATCTTCCTGATCACCGGCGCGAACAAGCAGGAAGCCGTCAACCTGTGGCGCTCAGGAGCGGATTTGCCCGTTGCAACAATTGAACCGGAAAACCCTATCGACATTTATATCGATAGTGACGCGTTTAAGCCGTAGTTCATAAGTGTAAGGGGCTTTGTCACGAAGAAAAGCACGCTCCCACGCTCCGTCGTGAGAACGATATGAACCACGGTTGCTCGTACAGGGTGTGGGCCATAGGACAGGAGTGCAGGCTTCGCCTGCTGTACAAGCGAAGCTTGTACTCCTGCCTTTCATTCTGCTGATTACCGCGTCCCAAGTTTAATGATCCGCATGATTGAAAATCGAAAACCGGAAAAACACACCGCAGTTCTAACGGCTACTTTGTCCGAGCGGTGGCATCCTGTATCATGTAGGCCCTTGTGTGTACCCATACAAAAACATATCCATTCAGATTCGATCTTGAACCTTTCACCTTGAACCTTTCACCTTGAGCCTTTCACCTTAAGACTTATGAATATCGGCAAACTGTATATTATTTCCGCTCCGTCCGGCGCCGGTAAAACCAGCCTGGTTAAACAACTGGTTGCCGATCTGGACGACCTGACCGTATCGGTCTCCCATACCACCCGCCAGATGCGCCCCGGCGAAGCACACGGCCAGGATTATTACTTTGTCTCTGTTGCAGACTTTCAAGCCATGCAGGAACAACAGGCGTTTCTTGAACATGCCCAGGTATTCGATAATTTTTACGGCACGGCGCAACAGACCGTGGAAGAAAACCTGAAACAAGGTTTGGATGTGATTCTTGAGATCGATTGGCAAGGCGCGGAGCAAATCAAGAAACTGCTGCCCGACAGTCTGTCGATTTTTATCCTGCCGCCATCGACCGAAATCCTATTGCAGCGCCTCAGAAACCGCGGTCAGGATGGCGAAGAGATCATTGCTCGTAGAATGCGTGATGCAGTAACCGAAATCCGTCATCATGACGAGTTTGATTATCTGGTGGTTAATGATGTGTTTGATCAGGCGCTGACCGAGCTGAAAAGCGTCATCATCGCCAACCGGCTGACCCAGCAGCGGCAAGTGCATAAACTGCAGCCGCTATTATCATCGCTGCTTGCGTAGCGAATGCCATTCGCGCCGGAACGCGGCACCGCGACATAAGTTGCGGCTGATTTTTGCGAAACACAACAGATTAAGCTTAATTAATGTTGGGCTTCGCTCAGGCCAACCTATCATGCTCGACAGGACATAAAATTGTTTCTTTTTGAGCTTACTTTATTTAAAATGCGCGACTGGATCGGGTGCTTAGCTCAGCTGGGAGAGCATCGCCCTTACAAGGCGAGGGTCGGGGGTTCGAACCCCTCAGCACCCACCAGATTCCGCACCACTGCTATCTGACGTTTAAATCAAGTCTTTCAGTGTCAGGTATCATCTAAGTCCATATTCCGATCAATACCGCCAGCGGCTCCAGCAATTACCAGCCCCCGACTTTCACCTCAAATAGTCCCGTTCTCGATCACCGGCAGTACCCAATATCGAATCTCCGAGCCTGAAAACTCCTCTTTCAGTTGCGCTAATAATGCGGCTAAGCCTTGCTCCGGTACGTACATCTGGAAACGGATTTTTTTCTGCCGCCCGCTAACCTGTTCCGCTAACGACAAACCTTCATTTCTATGATCATGAGAATTTACCGGAAAACTGCTAAAGCCGTGTTCGGATTCCAGAGTCAACAAACTATCGACAACTGCTTCTTCAAGGCTCAGCGGTACGTTGAGGGTAACTAAATATTCCTTTCTGTTCATTGTTTAGCCTCCGGCGGCAATCCAAATAATTTAAACAAAATCGGCAACAAGAATAAGGTTAAAAAAGTCGACGACACCAAGCCGCCGATAACCACGATAGCCAACGGACGCTGAATTTCAGACCCAGGCCCGGTTGCAAACAGCAACGGAATCAGGCCGAAAGCCGCGATGCTGGCGGTCATCAGCACCGGGCGCAAACGCCGGGATGAACCGACCAGAACGACTTTAACCAAATCCATCCCGACTGCATGAAGCTGATTAAAATAGCTGACCATGACCACGCCGTTCAGTACGGCAATCCCGAGCAGTGCTATAAAACCGACCGATGCCGGTACCGATAAATATTCGCCGGATAGCCATAAAGCAAACACGCCGCCGATCATTGCCAGCGGTATGTTCGATAGCACCAGTACCGCTTGGCGAATCGAGCCGAACGTTGAAAACAATAATAAAAAAATCAGGCCTAACGAAACCGGAACGACCAACGACAATGTTGCCGCCGCACGTTGCTGGTTTTCGAATTGGCCGCCGAATTCAACGGTATAACCGGCCGGCAGATCAACTTTTTCGGCAACGACTTTGCGGGCTTCATCGACAAAACCGACCAAATCGCGGTTCAACACATTGCTGGTAATGACTACAAAGCGCTGGCCATGCTCCCGGCCCACCGACACGACGCCTTCCACTTTTTCTATTTTGGCAACCGCCGTGACAGGCACTTGTCCACCGTCCGGCAAAGCAATTTGCAGGTTGTCGAAATTAGCGGTATTGCTGTCGCCGCGTAAAATTAGCGGTGTACGTTTGATGCCTTCTTGGACGATGCCGAGTTTCAAACCTTCAATCTGCGCCCGCAGCAGCGTTTCGATAGTATCGCTGTCCAGGCCTAAGCGCCCGGCGGCCGAT
>CAZJOY010000408.1:0-2674 GCA_964547705.1 uncultured Methylobacter sp.
GGCGGCTAAGATCAGGGATGAGATTAAGGTGTTGCAGGGGTTGATGTTGGGGTAGGTTAAGTTAAATATCGCTTTGGAGGCTTGGTAGAGCAACACGAAAACAGCCCCGATATTGGCCACACATACGGCTAGGCTGAACAATGGACAGCAGAGCTTAGGCAAAATCTTTATGGCCGCCGCCAAGAACAAGCAAAACTCACGTTTATACCTAAATTTAAAATGAGAAAAAAATCATGCGTTTAGACGAAATAATACAACAGCATACCGAGAAATTATCGCCTCAACTACAGGCGGAAGTTTATGACTTTGTCATGTTTTTAGAGCAAAAACAGGCCAACGCCCAATTAACAACCGATCCGCAGCAACGCAAAGAGCGGCTGGCAAAAGCCTTGGATAATGCCGTTGCGCTGGGTGTTTTTGCAGGTGTTGATGGCGTACAGTGGCAAAACGAGCAGCGCTAAGCATTAAAGGTACGCTCAGCGTACCCTACGGGACTTTAGCTGTAAAAACTCAGTCTTGATTAGACATTTTTGAAGTTTAAGTGGGAGGGGGCAATCCGTCTCCTAACATTTCTGCAATACCTAAGCAAAGTAGTTACAATTAAGAAGCGCAAAACGTTTCGGATGAAGTAATATATGCCGTCCGGCTTAGAAGACTGTTGATCATTTCTAGCTCCTTGTTTAAAGAAGTGGCAATTTCCCGTCAAATAACCATTCACACAAAAGCTCTTACTCCCTCCTGCGTCTAGAGTATTTCGCCTGTTGCTTAGTCTCCACATTCTTTAATTTTAGGGCTTGACGAAATACAGGGTGAATTTCCCAGCTTACCCCATCATCAAGATTTGTTTTGCTCTTCAATAAATCTGGCTGATCAATGAATGAAATATGTTCGTATTCATCATTAGGTAAGTCTCGTCGTGCTGTGATAAATCCGACTTGAAATAGAAAATGTGCAACCTCTTTATTTGATGGTTTACCTAACACACCGAATATTTTAGGAGATACGCTTTGCAATACTCTATTATTGATAAGCGTCAAAAGATCTGATGTTGGATAACGTTCATTTTGTTGTGAAAACGCTGTTATTAGATCTTCAATCTCAGGGCATTGCGATATAAACTCAGCAATCGTATCGTCTATTCTTCGCTTGCCAAATTCTTCAAGTTGTTGCTTGATATCATCAAAAGCAATTTTTTCGTGATCACCTGCCTGAGCCGATTTTGCTGAAATCTTACACAATTCTATCAACCATCTTGGTCTCCCTCTTGAGAGAGTATTAAGAATTATCTCCGCAGGCCTTGTCCTTGTTCCACTTCCCCAAGGCATATTATCTTCAAAGACCAAATGAATAAGCTGTTTATTTCGGTAGTCAATAACATCTGATAATTCTCGTTTAACAGATTGCCAATTTCCCTTGCGCTCAAAATATCCTTGAACTCTTCTGGCTAGTAATTTAGTTATATCATCAAGACTCCAATTAATATCATGCATATATTGCTCTACATGGGATAAAGCTTCATATTCACGTTTAATAATTTTCCATACATTAGGTCTGACGCATGTTCTTATTCGTATTTCAGGTATGGCACCAACTATCTGTCTACAGGCTGTAAAAAAGGAAGCTACTTTTAACTTATTCTTTTCCGTATTTTTAAAGTTCTGATCGACATCGTCTATGACTAACCAGATATTTTCACCATTTTCTAGGTATCGTTTAAGCACCTGCGTATGATCAGAAATAGGTTTTCGGGTTTGCTCTATCGGTATCGCTTTTGTCTTTACTCTTTCTGTTATTGTAGAAACAAATGATCTTTGTTTAAAACCATTATTTTCAGATTCCTCAACAAGAGATATTGCATCATCTGTGTATGCAAAACCAATGCGTCCACCAATTTCATTGGCAATCAATTTTAACAAACTTTTTTTCCATTCTCTTGTCCATAGATCGGAATCGTCACTATCAATATTGGGCGAAGTAGCAACACCCGTAGTCGTAATCTTAATTGCAGAAGGTTTTTCTTTCGCGAGCTTGGTTGAGACAATTCTTAATAGTGCTGATTTTCCTTCTCCCTTGAAAGCGCGAACTATCTGAATTGAATTAGCTTCATCAAGAAAATACTTTATTTCTTCTCTCTCATAAGCATAAGAAGAAAAAATATCCTCTTCCTCTTCCTCAGCAGCATCATTCCCAAAAAGAGTTTTATCCCAGTATTCAACATTTATACTTTCCACTATATTCCTCTGCTTTTATATACGAAGTTGAGATCGGGCATCAGCTTTTTGTAGCCCGACATTTTATAGCTACGCTTGGTTTTTTATTTCAGGGTAAAAGATTTCCATTACTTTAAACCGATTTAAACTCTTTCACCGAAATATCCTTCAAAACCCGATAATGCTTGGCATTACCTGTTAACAGATCAAGGCCGTTTGCAACTGCTGTCGCACCAATTAATGCGTCGGCAAGCTGCATTGAATGACTCAAATAATACTGCTCAACATAAAACATCGCTTTTGCGGAAATATCTTCGGAAATGTACAGAACCTTTGCATTCCACAATCTTAGCGCTCGCCTTAATGCGACGAGTTCCTGTTTATTCCGCATCCCCTGAACCAACTCTATATAACCTGAGTTCGGGATAAGCCATTAAGCTGACTGCAAAAGATTGACCTTAGTC
>CAZJOY010000409.1:0-2667 GCA_964547705.1 uncultured Methylobacter sp.
CCCGCCGGGTACAGTCCGCTAACGGTTTTTTGTGCGACATTTTCTTTGGTAATGGGCCGTAGCGCGGACAGAACCTTTATTTTTTCATTATGAATGCTTTGCGCTTCCAGATTGACCGGCGGCTCCATCGCCACAAACGTCAGAATCTGCAACAGGTGGTTTTGTAACATGTCGCGCAACTGGCCGGTTTTATCGAAATAATCCCAGCGCCCTTCAATACCGACTTCTTCAGCGACAGTAATCTGGATATGATCGATGGTATTGTGATTCCAGTTAGTGGTAAAAATCGAATTGGCAAAGCGCAATGCCAACAAATTAAGTACCGTCTCTTTGCCCAGATAATGGTCGATACGATAAACCTGATGTTCTTTGAACACGCCTGCCACAACATCGTTAATATCTTTTGAAGATTTAAGATCGTGACCGATCGGCTTTTCCATCACCATACGCGATTCTTCATTCAAAACCCCGCACTTAGCCAATCCCTGACAAATATTAGTAAATAAGAAAGGCGAAACGGCAAAGTAATTCACCATCACCCTGGATTCTCCATCAATAACGCTATTCAACAATTGGTATTGATCCAGTTGGGTCAAATCTATTTTCAAGTAGGAAAATCTTGCCGAATACCGTGCCCAGATTTCTTCATCGATTTTTTCATTTAAAAACTCTTGCAAACTGTTATGAATAATCTCGACAAATCCTGAATCATCCCACTCGAATTGATCGATACCCATGATACGAGTGTCCGCTTCAATCAAGTTGGCTTTTTCAAGCCGATACAAGGAAATAAGCAGCTTGCGGCGGGATAAATCGCCCAAAGCGCCAAAGACAACCAGATCACAAGGTTTGAATGCTGTTTTTTCGTTCATAGATGCGTTGTTGAATAAATAGTTATAGCCGGCACATTAATCCGGCGATTTATAGATGGAATGCGTATTGTTTATTATCGCAGAATTTGCTTTAGGGTGCAGTGCTGGATACACAGCCTTTAGCGGCACTTGCTGTTTTGGCTGTGTAGCCGGAAGAACAGTTTGACAAGCAAAACCCATAGCGAATCGATATTTATTTGACAGCACTCCTGATTCTCTTATAGTATTGATACGCTACTATTATAAAAGTATTTAGTTAAAGCAGCTTATCCGAAGAAAGCCATAAACCTCAGGCGGAAGCCCGTTCAAAAATTGATATTAAGGTCAGGCTTTCGCATCAAACTTGATGCATCCATTGGTTATTAAAAATAAAGAGAGGGTATAAAAATGAGCGAAGAAACCAAAGTAAAAGACAGATTCTGGCTATATGTCAGCGGCACGATATTTACGTTGCTGGTCGTTATTGCAATGGTCAAACAAAGCGAAACAGAAAAATTTGCACCGATTAAACAGCAGTTGGAAGAAGAAGCCGCGCAGATGAACATCCGCGTACTGAACTAAATTCAATGCTTCATGCCAAGGCAGCATCCGGATATATACGCTAGCCCAAAACGGGCGTTAGCACTGATCGGCCTTAGCATGGACATTACTTTAAAGAATAACCAGGAGAGAACTATGAAACTGAATGTGCTATGCCTGTCAGCAGCGCTGGCTTTTTTTTCCGGTACAGCGTCGGCGACAGAATATATTTATCGGGACCTTATGGCTAACACGCTACCCTCGCCAAGCTGTGAGGCCGAATCCGAAGCCATGGCGATCGCATCGAAACCCTACAACATCACCCGATACACCAAAACATTTTGCCAATCGCAAGGTTACGGCTGGCATGTCGAAAAAGTGAAAGATGAAGGCAAAGCGGCCTGCACACCCTGCAACGGCGCTAATCAAGGTAAAAGCCAGTGCCATTTGGAAGATGTGGTTGTGACGTGTAAACGTATCAAGCCCGGATCGGTTGGGATGTTGCCTGGAAAAAGCTGATGGCAGTTGCGTGAGCAAGAAACGCATTCCTGCTCACGCTCATCTATTCGATTAGAAAACTTCGGTGATTCTCGAAAAGTCGTTTTTAGGTTAAAAGTCAAGTTATCTGAAAATTTTGCTTTACCGCGAATGTCTTTATACAGAGGGACAGCAAGAGACCGAAACTATGCTGGCTCTCAAGCTCCAGATTAAGATTCAGCGAACATTACGAGTTAGACCTTCCAGGTTTTAAAAACCTGGAAGGTCTGATTTGGCTTAGGAACCAGCAAATCGTTCATTATGACAGTGCCTGCTCGACCACCACATCCGCCAGCTTTTGCTGCAACTGATTGGCTTCATTAATGCGGGATTTTAGTTGGTCGCAGATCGCCATTAGTTCATCGACTTTGGCGACTATGCGGTGTTGTTCAGCAAGGGGCGGCAATGGAAATGGATTCGACTCGACAAAGTCTTTTGGCAATCTCTTCTGACCGGCAGTACCAGTCATTTTTGTCTCACCAACCAGCAAAAACTGAGGAGACTTCAAATAAGCCAAGACATAGCGGGGCGCGAGAGTCACATTGATCGGCCTGACAATATGTAATTCTGTCGTACCTGCACCTATACCACTCAGTAGACCAGAAAAAACACAAGCTTTACTGTTTTCAAAGCATGGCGTTATTTTCGCAACCCCAATATCACCTTCTGCAAAATGGGTGAATCCTTGCTTTATTTCTTTCCAAAGACGAACCTCATGATCGTGTGAAGAATTAAATCT
>CAZJOY010000410.1:0-992 GCA_964547705.1 uncultured Methylobacter sp.
GTCGTGGCTGACGTCACCGTGGTTGGCGTCGTGGCTGACGTTACCGTGGTGGGTGTCGTGGCCGACGTTACTGTAGTCGCCGTGGTTGGCGTTGTCGCTGACGTCACCGTGGTTGGCGTGGTCGCCGACGTCACGGTCGTTGGCGTAGTAGCTGTCGTCGCTGTAGTGACGGTCGTTGGTGTTGTCGGTGTCGTTGGCGTGGTCGCCGCAGTGGCTGCTGCCGGGGGCGTTGAGGTTGAGTTTGCCGCCGTCGACGTAGTGGCAGCGGATGAAGTAGACGCTGAATCAGCAAGGTTGCCTATATCCTCACTCACACTATCAGCAGGCCTATCTAGTGAATTTGGATTGCCGCCATCTACCCCGGATGTCTGCGTATCGGATGCATTATTGTTCGCTGCGGTACTTTGATTTAAGTCTATTTCAGCTTCCGGTAGTGTTTGAGTGACTTGAGGTACGCCTTCTTGATGACCATTACTGGATGTAGGATGAGGCGGCACTACAACGTTTGATTCAGCTATGCTTCGTTCAATATCCAGACTTTCATCACCTCTAGCGCCTTGATCAGCTTCTTCAACTAACTTATCGCCGACAGAACGAAAATCCGACTGGAGGTTCTCGTAGCCGCCCTCATTGGCGTTGTCGAAAGTGCCGCCAACGGTTTCACCGGTATCGTCTTCTTTATCCTGATTGTCTTCGTCACGAGCAAGTACAGTCAAATCGTCAAGCAGCTGGGCATGCTGATCTCGTTCGTTACCTTGCTCTGCGCTGGTTTCATCGCTGGATGTTTCTGTTTGATTGTCTTCAGCCATGACTCTCTCCTGACGGATTAACGGATTTGTACTATGTAGACTACGTAGTTTTACTTAATACTAATCACATCAACGATTTTTCACCAGACATCCAAAAGTTATAGATCAACCCAGGAAAAATAAATGCGCTATCGATCAATCAGTTACAGAAACTCTTTGAGATGAATCGCCGCTCGCGTGCAA
>CAZJOY010000410.1:1002-2654 GCA_964547705.1 uncultured Methylobacter sp.
TTGTTCTAGCTGTGCAAATCTGTGTCTAAATCAGGTTTTAAGGAACAAAAGACCGGCTACTGATCCACGCGCGCGAGAGTGAATTCAACAATAGCCAGTGCACGTTTACGCCGTAAGCTTTCTTGGGGCCGCTCAAGCAGCACCCGCAGTTCTTTTGTAAACTTTATGACACCAATTAATGCAATCCATAGCGGCAAATCCTCCATCTCTTCGGAAGTCAGCGGATTATGTTCGAAGTAATGGCTAATGAAACTGTCGAAACGCGCAAAATCAGCTAGATGAATATATTTTTCCGCTAACGAAAATTCAAACGCCCCATCCACTACATCAGCCATGCGGGGGCCGAAAAATGCATTGTTAAAATCGAAAAAACGCGGTTCGCCTGACTCCACAACAATGACGTTCTTGGGCGTAACATCGCCATGACAATGCACAAACGGGCTTCGAGAAAATAATACATCGCGGTTTTCTCCCGGATGCCATCGTGCCGCCAAAGGCGCTAAGTCAGCCAGGGCCTTGGCAATTTCCGGGGACGGCGGTTCGCTATTGAGGTATCTGTCAAAGGTGGGAAGCCAAATCATGCAGGCGTCGTCAAAATGAAAGTTGGCAACCAATTCCAGCGGTTTTTCCATTTGCACCCGATGGATTTTAGCGAAAGCGGGGCAAATTTTATCTAACGGGTATTCGGGACGTTGCTCGACTTTTCCAGGAATTCGCTCGAACAATAACGTGCTGTAGCCTTCGATAGTGGTATCCAGTCCGGTAGGCGCATGGATGATACCGGCCGTAGCAATGCCCCGGTCTTGAAGCTGGGACACCAGTTGTTCTTCATAATCCGTATGTTCGGCAACTCGGCTGCTGCTATAATTTCCTGCCGCTTTAAACAGCTTCAGGATCAGTTTTTGCTTGTCCGCAAACACTTTGAAGATGGCATTTTCGGTAGACACTTTCATTCTTTCCACAGCCACTTCTGACAAACCGTAAATCTCGGTTAATCGCTTCGCTACCCGGTTTTCCTCATCACCGTAATAAACCAAGCCATCGCGAGCGCGGTCGTAAAAAAGCCGGGCTTTAAATTTGCGCAAAAATGCGTCGGTTTCCTCTCTATACCCGCGTGAAGGAAAATACACATACGCATCCACAAGATGATGGGTGAACGGAATGTTGGGGAAAAGCCGTTGCCATTCGTCAACCCCGTCAGTCAATGGGATCTGGGCAATATGGTAAACCGCGCAGTGGTTGGAAGCCGATGGTAAATAGCAATCCCAATGGTCTGGAATATCGGCTTCCAGTTCGGAGTCGATTTCAACCAGAATATCGATATCCGAACCGAGCTTGGCCAGTTTTCCGTGTACGAACGGTGCGCGGTAACGCCCCATATCGCCGCGCTCCGTCGAGCCCATCAGGTAAATTTTGTCCACCGCGGAAAAAGCCGCTATTTCCCGCAGCAAAACTTCATCTATTTTAAGTTTGAGTACTGCCTGCTCTTCCGCCGGCAGCACTTTCTTGGACGGTTTGATAAAACCCAACTGAAGACCATTTAAAAGGTCCCGCCAAGCGCGGTACATCTTTTCGGCGCTGACTTTAGCCGATTCGGTTGCCGGCTTATAAGGGAAGATAACTTGCTTGTTGGCCGATGAATAAAACCAGGC
>CAZJOY010000411.1:0-2611 GCA_964547705.1 uncultured Methylobacter sp.
TGAGCCGCGATCCGTTGACCGGCATTACTTTCTCGTACATGAATTTCAAGCAGCCAGAACAGGACGAAAGCGGATTGCAATTCAGGCCTTACGAGGGGCAAGTGAAGGATTCGTCCAAATTCGATATGGCGATTTTCGGCACGGAATTCCCGGACAAAATCGATTTTGCAATCGAATACTATTCCGCTGTTCTCAGCGAAGCCACGATGGAACAGTTCGGCGCACGCTTCCTGAAAACCCTTGGCGAGCTTGTCGGGGAAGCAGCGGAAACCATAGCCGACATCGATATATTGACGGCGGAGGAACGGGAAAAAATCCTCGTCGATTTCAACCGAACCGGCGCGCCTTATCCGGCCGATAAATGCGTGCACGAATTTATCGAGGCGCAGGCGGAAAAAACGCCGGATGCGGTGGCGCTTGTTTTCGGCGGAAAATCGCTAAGCTACAGCGAGCTGAACAGCCTCGCCAACCAAACGGCCCGCCATTTGCAAAGCATGGGCGTGGGGCCGGAAGTCTTGGTCGGCGTTTGCATGCAGCGCTCCATTGAAATGATCGTCGGCATGTTGGGCATTCTGAAGGCCGGCGGGGCTTATTTGCCGTTGGACCCCGATTACCCGGCCGAGCGTTTGGCCTTTATGGTTGAAGACGCGCAAATTTTGGTTTTGTTGACGCAATCAAGCCTGACTGAAACATTGCCGTCTACGCAAGCGCAAGTCCTCTGCATGGACAGCGCGGCTGAAAGCCTCCGGCAATTAGATTCGTCGAATATCCGTAGCGCGGTCACGCCGGAAAACCTGGCTTATGTGATTTATACCTCGGGCTCGACCGGCAAGCCGAAAGGGGTTGCGATCAACCATCAAAATACCGCAGCCTTTATCGCCTGGTCAAAAACAGTCTTTTCAGCGGAAGAATTGGCTGGTGTTGCAGCCACCACATCGATCTGCTTCGATCTCTCGGTGTTTGAAATATTCGTACCGCTGAGCGTCGGCGGCCGCATTATTCTGCTTGAGAACGCGTTGCAGTTGCCCGATTTGCCCGCTGACGCGAATGTGACCTTGCTGAACACGGTTCCGTCCGTTATCAATGAGCTGGTCAAGTTGGATTTGATACCGGCCTCGGTACAGGTGGTTAACCTTGCCGGGGAAGCGCTAAAAAACGATTTGGTGCAACGCGTCTACCGGTCCGACACCGTCAAGAAAGTTTACAACCTGTACGGGCCAACCGAGGATACAACCTATTCGACGTTCGCATTGATGAAAAAAGGCGACACGGAAGCGCCGCTGATCGGTCGTCCTATCGACAACACCCAGGCCTTTATTTTAGATAACAACTGCCGTCCGGTTCCTATCGGCGTGGCAGGAGAACTGTATCTGGGCGGCGCGGGCTTGGCGCGCGGTTATTTGAACCGGCCGGAAATGACCGCCGAACGGTTTATCGACAACCCTTTCGGCGAGGCAGGCACCCGCCTCTACAAAACCGGCGACTTGGCGCGATTCTTGGCGGATGGCAATATCCAATACCTGGGACGCCTGGACAATCAGGTGAAAATTCGCGGCTTTCGCATTGAAATCCCTGAAATCGAAGCCACGCTGGCAAAATACCCGGCTATAGCCGAGAGCGCCGTGCTGGCGCTGGAAAACACCGACCGGAAAGAGAAGACGCTGGCAGCCTATATCGTTGCGGACAAGCATCTTGATTTGGCCGAGCTGCGCAAATTCCTGAATAAATGGCTACCCAATCACATGGTGCCATCCTCCTTCATCTTGCTGGATGCGATGCCGTTGACGCCGAACGGCAAGACGGATAGACGCGCCCTTGAGGCTATCGGTGGAAATTCCGGCGCGCCGGAAAACCAAGCCGTCATGCCGCAAACAGAGCTGGAGGGGCAGATTGCCCGGCTTTGGAAAAAAGTCCTGCGCGTGGACAAGGTCGGGATTCATGATAATTTCTTTGAAGTCGGCGGGCATTCGCTGCTGTTGCTCCAGTTGCAACAGGAATTACAGACGGTGCTGGGGAAGCGTCCGCCGATGGTCGACCTGTTTCATTATCCGACCATTCACGCCTTTGCGGCCCATTTGACCGGGGGGGCAAAGACTCCGGAAAGCGCCGCGCCTGCTTCATCGGTTTCTTCCACGACGAAAGATATTGCCGTGATCGGTATGGCCGGAAGATTTCCCGGAGCAAGCGATGTGGACAGCTTTTGGTCGAATTTGCGCGACGGCGTTGAGTCCATCTCCTTTTTCTCGGAGGAAGAACTGTTGGCGGAAGGCGTCGATCCGGCGCTTATCAAGAATCCCGCCTATGTCAAAGCCAATGGAATTTTGGACGGCATTGAGTTCTTCGATGCGGCCTTTTTCGGTTTTTCTCCAAGAGAAGCCGAAATCATGGATCCCCAACAGCGCTTGTTCATGGAGTGCGCCGCGGAAGCAATTGAACATGCCGGTTATGATGCGGATCGGATAAACAGGCCGGTCGGGGTCTTCGCCGGGGCCGGAATGAACACCTATTACACGGATAACCTAAGCCCCCATCGGGAACTGCTGCAATCGGTTGGCGACTATCAACTGATGGTCAGCAATCAAAACGATTTTATAACCACCCGGACATCCTA
>CAZJOY010000412.1:0-2600 GCA_964547705.1 uncultured Methylobacter sp.
ACTTTTGGTGCTCTACCTCCTGCATCCGTGCAGTCGTTCGTGTCTTCGTGGTGAACTCTTTGATTTTGCTCTAAAGCGAATACTTCCACAGTCTCGAACGTTACGTTTGCACTCTTTTTAACGCAAACAGCGCCAGGACTAATACTGTCAAACTGGGCATGACTGCCATTAACGGTGGATTAAGATCATAAATCAACCCGATATGTCCGACGATTTTATCGATAATGTTAAATCCCATGCCGATAACGACACCGATCATCATCCTTGCCCCGACATTAATGCCGCGTTTAACGCCAATAACAAAAGGTGCGGACACCAGCAACATAACCAAAACAACCAAGGGGTTCACCACCCGCCCCCAGAAAGCCAGCTCAAATTCATGCGATTTTTGGTGATTATCCTTTAAAAAATCAATGTACATTGCCAAATCGTACATGGATAGGTCATGCGAATCGACCACAACAATATCCAATAAATCGGGAGCAACAGCCGATTGCCATATTTGCTCATTTTGATGATTGACCGTCATCTGCTCAATTGATATCCCCGATTGCTTGATGCCTTCAAACTTCCATTGCTGATTGCCCAGAAAAACCGCTTTCTCCGCATGAGTTGAAGTGCGCAAATGACGCTGCTCATCCAATTCATAAATACTGATGTCGGCCAAATTTCCGTCATCCAGTATTTTTCGTACATTAATAAACTTTTTATCTTCGCGCAGCCAGAGTCCGTATTTGACGTTCATCACAACCCGGCCTTCATCGACGGCATTAACTTTAACCATCTGGGCCGACCGCTCAGTTACCGGCGCAACAAACTCGCCGACCAATATCGCAATGACAACTAGAATAATGCCGGAGAGCATAACAGCCCTGATAATCCCTAAAACGGACAAGCCGGCAGCCCGCATCGCGATCAGCTCCCGATTATTACCCATCGCTCCCAATATGAATAAACTGCCTAACAAGGCGGATGCAGGCATCAATTCATAAAAAACCGAAGGTGAAGTCAGCGCAAGATAATAAAAAATCTCCGTTAAACCGTAATGCCCCTTTCCTAAATCCTTCAGCTGATCGCTGAAAGTAAACAAATTGAACAAGGTCAATAACAATAGCGCGGCCACTAAGGACCCTTTTAATATTTCCCTGACTATGTAGCCTGTTAATACATTCACTGAGCCACCTTCTGCCTGACTTTGATAACCAGCCATTGCCATCCGTATAATCTTGCCAACAAAATCCCGCCTATTAACAGTAAAAGCGTATTGACGCCGAAAACGCCCAGCCATGCAGGAATAGTTTGGTTCATTACCCAACTCTGGCTGACGCGAATAAGATTTCCATAGCTAAAATAGATCAGAAAACCGACCAGCATATTTCCGTAAACGCCGCCGCGAGGCGACATTTGCGCCAACGGAACAGCGATAAAGCTAAGCAACAATATCCCCATCGGTACAGAAAACCGGCGCTGTAATTCGGCAATATCGGTTATTTGTCCCGAGCTTGCCAGTGCATTGCTGGCAACCGATTCCTTACCGAAATTAGCGGCCGACGTTTCTTTAACGTCCATTCTGACCGCATATTCCGAGAACTGTTCAAGTACATAATTGACGGTTCCCGGTTGCCCCTGTATGCGTTCACCGTTTTCCAAAATGATATAACGGCCGTCGGGTAAATCTTTCAACCTGCCTAATTCGGCATTAATAATCGCCAAACGGTCTCCCTGCCTGTGCTGCACAAAGACCTGACGCATGGTTTTATCGCTATCAATCTTTTCCACATAAAAAACCAGATCGCCCTGACTGTATTCGCTAAACTTTCCGGCAGCGATACCTCTAAGATCAGCCGATTCTTTGTCCTGATGCATTAACTGCTCCATCATGGCTTCCGCCCAAGGTGAGACGTAAAACGACAAGCCTGCGGACAGCACGCTTAAAGGAAAAACCAATAGAAATATAGCCCGATAGACAGTGCCCGCACCTCCCCCAGCTGAGGCCACTGCCGACATTTCCTGGTCCCTGTACATTCTGCCCAAAACCATCAGCACCGCCATAAATAACGCTGCCGGCAAAAAAGCGGCACTGGCAATAATTGTTTTCAAACCCAGAACGGTCAGCAAAGTTTGATTGGAGACCTGCCCTTCGATAGCCTTATCAAGAATCCTGATAAACTGCCGACTGACGATGATAACGACAATGACCGACCAAACCGCCAGCAGCGTCCTTAACAAATCCAAAGCAACCATTTTATCCAAAACGGTAATTAGTTTGCGCCGCCCGGCTTTATAGCCTTTAGTCCAATTCACTTCCAAACGTGTTCCCCCAATCAAAAACGAGTGTGTTGTTATAAAAGGCGCAAAGTCAAAAAAATGTAGACCTCCGCCTTGAGCCGGTAAATTATGAACTATTTTATAGAAACAGCACTATTCGAAGTAGCCGATCTTATCATCTACAGTTTGTAAAAACTGACAGAAAAGCTTGGCAAGATTTGTCATTTTGCAACCCCCGTCCGTCACAACACACAACTTCGCGTTGCTTCACTGTGCGCTAAGTATCTGAATATAAGTTTCCAGTTTTTCTTCAAAGCCGGAGTGCAGGCTTT
>CAZJOY010000413.1:0-2595 GCA_964547705.1 uncultured Methylobacter sp.
CGTTGTAAATTTTGCCCGAGAAGTTGGGTTTTGCGCCGTGCGTTAAATGGCCGCCATCGGCAAGGCTTAAGCCCAGAATGGTGTCGCCCGGTTGAATCAGGGCCATGAACACCGCCATGTTGGCTTGCGAGCCGGAGTGCGGTTGCACGTTGGCGTAATCGGCACCGAACAATTCCTTGGCGCGGTCGATGGCCAGTTGCTCGACTTTATCGACAAACTCGCAGCCGCCGTAGTAACGCTTGCCCGGATAGCCTTCGGCATATTTATTGGTTAATTGCGTGCCTTGCGCTTCCATGACCCGCGGACTGCAATAGTTTTCAGAAGCGATCAGTTCGATATGATCTTCCTGGCGTTGACGTTCTTCTTCAAGTGCCTGAAACAATTCATCATCGAAGCCTTTGATAGTCATTGATTTTTTAAACATGGTTTTCTCCTGGATTAATATTTATTTAAGGTGCAGGCTGGATCAGCAATATTTGCAGATCGGCGACGTTGGTGCCTGTCGCGCCGGTATTCACTAAGTCGTCAGACGCTTTTAAAGCGGTATACGAATCGTTATTTTCAAGTAGCTCTATCGGGTTTACGCCGGCTTGAATCATGCGTTTTATTGTGTTTTGGTCAACGACACCTCCGGCCGCATCGGTAGGACCATCGCGCCCGTCAGTGCCCCCGCTAAGGAATACCCTGTTGCCGGTTAAGCTTTGTTGTTCTGCGGCAATTGCGAAAGCCAAGGCCATTTCTTGGTTACGTCCGCCGCGTCCGTTGCCTTTTAGTGTGACGGTAGTTTCGCCGCCTGCCAGAAGGGCTGTGGGTTTGTTTACGGACAGCGCTTTGGAGTGGAGAACCAGCTTTTCAGCTTCATCTCTGGCTTCGCCGCATAAATGGTCGCTGTACAATTCGGTTTCGTAGCCCATATTTTGAGCGGTGTGTAGCATCGCATTGACGCTGATGGTATTGCTGCCTATCAGGGTATGTCCAGTGTTGTTAAAAATGTCGCTGTCTGGCTTCGGCGTTTCGGCAATATGGCCGTGTTTGCCTTGTTCAAGGTGTTGCCGGACATTAACAGGTACTTGTTCCCAAATGCTTTTGGCTTTAAGAATATCGATCGCGTCGGCATAAGTTGTGTTATCAGGTACGGTGGGGCCGCTTGCAATAGCGCTTAAATCATCACCTAATACATCGGATAAAATCAACGCATGCAAATGGGCTGGCGCTGCCATTCGGGCCAAGCCACCGCCTTTTAGCTGGGATAAATGTTTGCGCACACAGTTAATTTGGTTGATGGTCGCACCGGAGGCCAACAGCAAATCGGTGGTAGCAATTTTTTCCTGCAAAGTGATTTGATCGGCAGGGTAGGGGATCAGTGCCGAACCGCCGCCGCTAACCAGCACCAACACCAGTTCATTCTGTTGGGCATTGCGCACTCGCTCGGCAATAATCTTGGCGCCATTAAGCCCGGCATTATCGGGCAGGGGATGGGATGCGCCGATCACGTCGACATTATCAACGCTGGTTGCATTGTCATAATTAGTAACGGCAATGCCTCTGTCCGCTAGCATCCCGGCAGGAATGATTTCCGAAGCCGCTTGCGCCATCGCGCAGGCGGCCTTGCCAAAAGCGATAAGATGAACTTTTGAATAACTGTCAAAGAACCCAGGGACAAGATGGTGTTTAACCGCTTGGTAAGGATTAGCTGCCGCTATGCCTGCTTGGAAAAGGCTGAAGGCATCTTGTCGCATTGATGCCAAACCGGCTGGATCAGATAAAGAATTCATCTCAGGGTTTATGGTGGAAATAGGCGATGTTTATGCCATTTCCTTAGCCAAAGCAAAGATATTTTCAGCGTCGAAAACTTGCTTGTTGTCTTCAAATAACTTTGCAATACAAGCGCGGTGTAAGGCCAGTTTTAATGATCCGAAACCGATAGCGCCCCAGATGATTTTGCCGTTACGCACAGCGCCTTTGTCCATTACGTCTATGCCGCCAATGCCCAAGGGAGGCGTGGCATTGGCATCAGCCATCATTTCGATGTGAGTATTGTGTTGCCATTGGTCGGGCGAAAGTAGTTCTATGCCTGCCGCGCCGGTTGCAAAAACGATGTTGGCCTTCTCAATGGCTTTGGCGCGAGCATCGTTATCGAATGCTTCAGCAGGGGTTAGGTCAACGCCAAAGCGCGCTTTCATGTTGTCGCAAGCTTGAACGGCACGGTCCATTTTACGGCCGGTCAATGTGACTTCTGCGCCTTCTTTAGCCAGCATCGCCGCTGCACGTTGACCGACCGGACCGGTACCGGCCAATACTACCGCTTTTTTACCGGCCAGAGCGCCGCTGGATGCAAGTTTTGCAACGGCTGCGGCAGCAGTGGTATTGCTGCCGTTACTGTCGAGCATGACCGATACCTGAAAGCCTGGGAAAAAGTGTTTTTGCACGGCAGTAAATAGCGCCTGACCGGCGATCATGTCGCTGCCGCCGACAAAAATGGCAGTGTTTTTCTTGTCTTTTGGCGCACGGGTAAAGATCGTGCCTTCTACCAGAGCCGTGATGTTTTCGGGGGTTAATCCGCCGTGTCCGATGACATGATCCGCACCGCCGTCA
>CAZJOY010000414.1:0-2588 GCA_964547705.1 uncultured Methylobacter sp.
GCTAATGCCTCATCAATTGAGTTATCGACAACTTCAAAAACCATGTGATGCAAGCCGGAGCCGTCATCCGTATCGCCGATATACATACCCGGCCTTTTTCTTACGGCATCCAGCCCTTTTAATACTTGAATATTGGTACTGTCGTATTCAGGCACAGATGTTTCTACAACTTGATCACTGGGGTTACTCATGATTACTTTTTTCCTTTTGATTGTGAATGTTCCACGTGAAACATTACACGGGTTTTATGGAGCCTTGTTCCACGTGGAACATTTTATAATTCTCTATCTGGCTTAAATCGCCAAAATCATTTGCTTCTGTAGCCGTTATAAATACTTGGCATGCCATCTCCGACAAATAACGTAGTAACTTAGCACGGTTGACTACATCAAGCTCTGCCGCAAAATCATCAATTAAAATACAGCCCGTTTGGCTTTGTTCATTGGCAAGCAACTGAACTTGAGCTAATTTCAAGCTCATAACCAATAACTTTAATTGACCTCGTGAAACAAAATCTTTTGCTAGTCGATTGTTGACTAACAACTGAAAATCTCCACGATGCGGTCCGCTATGGGTAAATCCGTAACGTAAATCTTTATCTTGATCTTCAATTAAGACGCGGCTAAATTCTTTAGATTGATCCCAACCGGAGACAAGTTTCAAGTCGATTTCGTCAAGCGAAAGAAATCTGCCGATAATTTCGATAAATACAGGCTTGAATTTTTTTAAATATTGCTGACGATAGCCATCGACTATTGTACCGTAATAAACAAGTTCATTATCCCAAACCTTGATCTGTTCAAGTTGTCTTGTTTTTAGCAATGCATTGCGTTGTGATAAAGCTTTTTTGAATTTGCGCCAGACGGGTAAAAAATTTTGCTGATCATTAAAAACACCCCAATCTAAAAATTCCCTTCTGATCTGGGAACCGGCGTCGAGTAATTCATAGCTCTTTGGATGAATAAGCTGTAACGGTAATGCGTAGGCTAAATCTGAACGTTTCTGACTTGACTGGTGGTTAATACGGATTTCAATATTTTTACCATCCAGTTGTATGCCTAAATGCAAGTGGTTGCCATCTCTTTGCAGAATTTGCGCTGAAACGACCAGATGATTTTGATCAACGTTGATAACGGGTTTGATAACGGAAGAACGAAAAGATTTGGCTCGTCCTAAAATAAAGATAGCTTCAATGAGTGTGCTTTTTCCACTGGCATTTTCACCAAAAATAAAATTGATTCCCGGTGAAGGATTAATGGATTCTTTTTGAATATTCCTGACCCCGTAAATATCCAGTTTCAACACACTCATAACTGCAATATTAGAGTCTCATCGGCATAACAATAAATTTATATCCGCAATCATTCGGCTCATCTATAAAGCAACTGCTGGCATTGCTTGCAATCGTCAAAACTGCAAGCTCGGAATCCAGGTTTGAAACTGCATCCAGTAAATACTGGGCATTAAAAGCAATCGTTAAAGGTTCGCCGGTATATTCAATAAACAGTTCTTCTTCGGCTTCATCATGCTCTGGATTATGAGTGCTGATTTTTAGACTCTCAGGTGCGATGTCGAAAGTCACCCCTTTAAATTTTTCGTTCGATAAAATCGCGACCCGAGTCAATGCTTCTTTTAATATCTGCTTTTGGATGTGGATTTGGTTAAAAAAATCTTGTTGAAAAACTTTGCCAAAGTCTGGGTACTTAGAATCTACCAATTTTGCAGAGAAAATGAGGTTTTTGATGAAAATTCTAATATTGTTGCTAGAGAACTCAACCTTCAGCTCAGCATCGGGGTCGTCAAGTAATCGGTTGAGCTCAAGAACGCCTTTTCTAGGAAGAATGATTCGGGCTTCAAATCCGGTAGCTTGATCCAAGTTATCTTCATAAATAGACAAACGATGTCCATCCGATGCAACTAATTTCAATTTGCTGTTCGATACATTAAATAACAAACCATTCAGATAGTAACGAACATCCTGATTAGCCATACAGAACACCGTTTTATCGAGCGCTTTTTTAAATTTACCGGCATTAATAAATAAGTGATTTTCTAATTCTGACTCAGCAAATTCAGGATAGTTATCCGCAGGTAAGCAACTCAAAGAAAAACGGCTGCGATTAGAGGCTATTTTCACTTTATCGTCTTGTAACTCGAATTTGATTTCAGCTCCGCTAGGTAAAAGCCTACAAATATCCAAAAATTTCCTGGCCGGAACTGTAATTGAACCGGGTGTAGCCGTTGCGATATTAATTTTAGCGATGATCTGAATTTCAAGATCCGTACCCGTTAAGGTTAGTTGCTCTTCTTCAATAACCATTAGGACATTGGAAAGAATAGGCATTGTTTGCCGTTTTTCTATCACGCTGACTATTTGCTGCAAAGGAAGCAGGATTTCTTCTAACTACTATCACCGGGGGCGAACCGTTGATACATTCAAGATGGAAGGAATTTCTAAAACGGTGTAATGAATTACGAAGTATGTTACGACCAATGAATATAGTCATAAGAACTAATCTAGCAATGCCTTTAAGTGATGACGACTCTATACTCATTGCCAATTCGGCAGATCGAGTAGTTGTAAGTTT
>CAZJOY010000415.1:0-2585 GCA_964547705.1 uncultured Methylobacter sp.
TTTGGAGTGCAAGCTCTGCTTGCAAAGCAGGCAAAGCCTGCACTCCGGCTTTGAACAAACGTTGGAAACTGATATTCAGGTACTTATCCGTGCAAATCCGTCGCATCCGCGTCATCCGTGTTCTCTCTTTTAATTACGAGCCTTCTTACCTTTCAGCGATAGTTTTCAAATTGGCAAGGCCTTCCTCAAATTCTTCGGCGATGACACTGTCCCGGTCGTAAAAGATTCCCATGACCTTTCTAAGGTAAGGATTGATTGCGCGCATATCGCAGGTGACTTGGGTGGTGTCGTCTTTGGTTTCCAGCGTGAACTCGACAATGCTGCGGATTTCGAAAGGCTCGGCCAAATCCAGTTGGATGACGGCTTTAGATGACGGCAATGATTCGACAATCTCCATACGGCCTATACCGGCTTTACTGCTGTTGCTTTCCCATTCATATACGGCGCCTTTGCCGCGCGGCTTGCCGCTGAGATTTCGTTTCATTTCCGGGTCCATTTTTTCGTAAGGCGACCAGGCATTCCAATTGTGAAAATCGGTGATCAGGGCAAAGATTCTATCGGGCGACGCCTTAATGCTCGTAGAACGCCAGATACGGAACTTGTCCGGCTTGGTTGCCGCATAGACCAGCAAAGCGGTGAACAGAACAGCAGTTACGATAATTATTATCTGGGCCATTTATTACTCCGGTACGGTGTTGATATCAATTACGGTTATTAGGTCGGCTCTTGCGCTTGGCCGTGTTAGGTCAAGCGAAGGCATGACAAAATTAAGAATACAACTGTGTGCAAGGATGCATCGGCAACATACAGTGGTCACTGACAGTTCAATTAGTGTGAGGGCGGGGAATGCCTGGTTAGATTCGGCTTTTTGCGGTGTAGCTGATCATCAGGCTCTCGTAGATCGGGGTGTGCGCACAAAGCAGCTTGCCAAAGCCTTGGACGTCGTTGCGCCAGTCGCGTTGCAGTTCGGAGCCTACAGCAAACCAATTCAGCAGTTGCACGCCGGCGTTTGCCATCCGTATCCATGCCGCTTCACGGCTGGCCTGATCGAATGTGCCGGAGGCATCGGTAACGACGAAGACCTCGTAACCCGCTTCCAGCGCCGATAGAGCAGGGAATGCGACACAAACCTCGGTGACGATGCCGGCAATGATCAACTGCTTGCGGCCGGTTTCTTTAACGGCTTTGACGAAATCTTCGTTATCCCAGGCGTTGATTTGCCCCGGCCGGGCGATAAACGGCACATGGGGAAACATTTCTTTCAACTCGGGTATGATCGGGCCGTTTGGCCCTGCCTCGAAACTGGTGGTCAGAATAGTCGGCAGGTTGAAGAACTTTGCTAGATCGGCCAAGGCCATAATGCAGTTCTTGAATTCATTGGGCGGATAATCTTGTACTAATGTAGTCAGGCCGCACTGGTGATCCACGAATAGAACTGCCGCGTCTTCCTTAGAAATGCGCCGATACTTGTAGTTGTTGTTCATCATGTCTCCTCTTTCATGGTTTCGATGTGGCTATAAAGATCGAGAACGTCTCTTCATTGTGCATGGTTATGTATTTCAATTTTCCACGCTGCCAATGAAGCGATAGATTACAGCGCCTAGCGTAGCGCCAACGATCGGCGCTAGCCAAAATAACCAGAGCTGTGCAAGAGCCCAGTCGCCAACGAAGAGGGCAACACCTGTACTGCGAGCAGGATTTACCGAAGTATTGGTTACGGGAATGCTGATTAGGTGAATCAGGGTCAGACAAAGACCAATAGCGATAGGCGCCATTCCCTGCGGTGCGCGCTTGTCGGTCGCTCCGAGAATGACGAGCAAAAACATCATAGTCATCACAACTTCAGTGACTAAGGCAGCAAGCAAGGAATAACCTCCTGGCGAATGAACGCCATAGCCATTGGAAGCAAAACCAGCGGAAACATCGAAGCCGGTCTTGCCGCTGGCGATAAGATAAAGAACGCCTCCCGCAACAATAGCCCCCAATACTTGAGCGACGATATAAGGCAGCAATTGGTTTGCAGGGAAACGACCGCCGGCCCATAGTCCTACAGAAACTGCCGGATTTAGATGGCAGCCGGAGATATGTCCGATTGCAAAAGCCATAGTGAGTACGGTTAAACCAAAAGCCAACGAAACTCCAAGCAACCCGATGCCAACATCAGGAAACGCCGCCGCCAATACAGCGCTGCCACACCCGCCAAGAACCAGCCAAAATGTTCCTAAAAATTCCGCAAGATATATTTTCATAAGTTATCTCCCTTTTTATTTTTGACAACGATGCTTAACAAGTGATTATTGGGTTCCTGCGCAATTCTTTATTAAAAATATCAATATTTGGGTTGAACAGACAATTCGTATAAATACCTATATGCACTCATTAACATCATTTATATCTGGGAATGCCAAGGGAGTCTTCTCAATGCAGCAAAATACAATCAGCCGGACGCAGGACTTTGTTAAGGAACGTGCATGAAATAACTGATGTTACGTAGCGTCCACGAAAATCACGGAAGGCACGAAAAATATCAGCCGTAGGTTTCTCGCCGACAGTGTCATATCCGACATTTATTATCATCCTTTCGA
>CAZJOY010000416.1:0-2583 GCA_964547705.1 uncultured Methylobacter sp.
TTGCTGGCCTGCCCGAACGATCCCGACGACATCAAACCGTTGTCCGCCGTGGCCGGCACTAAAATCGACGAAGTGTTCCTGGGGTCCTGCATGACTAATATCGGTCATTTCCGTGCAGCCGGTAAGTTGCTGGAGAAACAACAAGGCGAATTGCCGACTCGTTTGTGGGTGGCGCCGCCGACCAAAATGGACCAAACCCAATTGACCGAGGAAGGCTATTACGGCACGTTCGGCAAAGCCGGAGCACGCACAGAAATGCCGGGCTGTTCGCTGTGCATGGGCAACCAGGCCCGCGTCGCCGAGAACTCGACCGTAGTTTCGACTTCGACGCGCAACTTCCCGAACCGTTTGGGTAATGGTGCGAATGTGTATTTATCATCGGCCGAATTAGCGGCGGTATGTTCGCTTTTGGGCAAGATTCCGACTGTTGACGAATATATGCACTATGCAGGACAAATTAACGAAACAGCCGAGGATACTTATCGTTATTTAAACTTTGACAAAATAGATAATTACCGGAAAAAAGCCGGCACTACTGTAGCCTAGGTTAAGATACGGGGTCATTAGCGTGAAACACTGAGGTATAGTATAAATCGTATAGCATCGATTCGGCGGGATTACCGAGATCCAGAACAAGGACGTGGAGTGAGTATATTTCCTCATTCCCACGCGCTATGTAGGAACCATCGTGCTGGACACGATGCGTTCGATGCTTGCACTGAGGCTATGTTATCAGATGTTGCACGCCTGACCTGTAGCACAACGCGCCTTAACTGCATTCCCATTTATGCCTCAGAGGGTACGCAGCGCGTGGGAACGAGGTAACACCTACTTATGCTAAAAAAGCTTCTCCAACAGACCACCACTGAACAATCCGAGAACCCTCCAAGCTTACTAAAAAAACAATACAACAACCTAGTAGCTGAAGGCCGCATCCAATACGAACCGGCACAAATCACAGCCCTGCACCACCTGCAAGCCCTGCTCGATAACTTACTGATAACCGTCGAATACAATCAAAAATCCCCGTTGCGTAAACTCTTCCTACCCAAACCGACCAATTTTCAAAGCTTGTACATATTCGGTAACGTGGGCCGGGGTAAGTCGATGTTAATGGATTTGTTTTTCGAAGCCTGCCCGATCAGCCAAAAGCGTCGGGTGCATTTCCATGCGTTCATGCTCGAAGTGCATGCCTTTGTCCACCAATGGCGCAGGCAGAACAACACCGACGCGATTTCAGCATTGGCAAAACATATCAGGGAATCTGAACAACTGCTTTGCTTCGATGAATTTCATGTTACCGACATAGCCGACGCGATGATTCTAATGCGGCTATTCAACCGGCTGTTCGACTTAGGTATTGTTGTCGTAATCACTTCCAACTGTCATCCCAACGAACTGTATCATGACGGCCTACAACGCGACCTATTCCTCCCCTTTGTCCGTCTCCTGCAACAAAAAGCCGACGTGATAGAATTGACTGCAAACCAGGATTACCGGCTCAGCCATTTACACGCACTAAAGACCACTTATTATTTTCCGCTGGATGAACAGGCGGCCAACTTCATAAAACAAAGTTATAACGAATTGACCAATTTTGCCCCGCTAAAGCCGGGTGTTCTGCAAGTTTTAGGGAGAAAAGTGATGCTATCCAGCGTGCATGGCAATATTGCCCTCACCTCTTTTAACGAACTCTGCCTGCAAGCCTTAGGACCCGCCGATTACCTCGAAATAGGCCGCAGCTTCGACATCGTGATACTGTCTGATATTCCCAAACTGACGATAGAAAAATGCAATGAAGCCAAGCGCTTTGTCACTCTGATTGATGCGTTATATGAGCATAAAGTAAAACTGATCTGTACGGCTGAAGTCCCGGCCCAGGACCTCTACACCAACGGCGAGGGCTCGTTTGAATTTGAACGGACGGTATCGAGATTGATCGATATGCAATCGGAGAGTTATTTGCATATTGAGCATGTTGGGGATTGTTGATTTACTACGCAAAGTTTTTTCGCTGTCTAGCGTGTATATCTTCTCTATTAATTCAGACAGTTTTCGACTTTTATATATTACGCGCAACAGCACCTGCTTACGGATGAAGTCCACTTAACAGATAGATTGATACCATTCGCATGTAGAGCGCGACTGTTCTGTTGATTCCATCAAAGTTACCAATCACCATGCCTTCCATGGTCTTCAATGAATTTACCGATCCCTGTCAATTCACTACTTATTTCAAAAAAGAATATTTCAGGCTTTCCTGCTTTTGATTCAAAACCTTCAACCGCAACTTCAAATTCCGTAGCTTCTTGTATTAAATTATCATCTTCATCATACTCAGCGTTAATCCCATAGCAATCGCCATAAACGCCATGAATAAGATTGTCATAAACAGCCAGATAACGATCATCCTCCGACTGAAAATCCTCATCGGGTGTCCATGCAGCAAATGGCGTTTGATGTAACTTTGCAAAACGCTTAGCAATTTGTATCTTCTGGCTGTCGCTGATCATTTTTATTTACGGTGGCATAGAACCCGAAGTTGATAAAGCGGCGCAAAGCCCTCTCCAGCGGGAGAGGGTT
>CAZJOY010000417.1:0-2565 GCA_964547705.1 uncultured Methylobacter sp.
ACAGCCAATCCGCTTTGATTGCAGCTGAAAAGTGTCTAATCCCATTCGATTGCGATACCTTTGCCAGAGAAGCTTTATATTCGCTAATGCAAGTGGTGGCAGAAGTTAAAGCCGACCATAACCAGAATCTTGAAGTTGAAGGCATCATCGTCAATCAGTATCAAAAACAAGCTAATATGCCTCGTCAAATAGTCGAAGAGCTTATTGCCGAGGGACTACCGGTGCTGGCGGCTATGATCTCGCCATCGGTTAAGGTCAGGGAGTCGCACACCGAATCCAAACCGCTGGTGCATTACATGCCTAACCACAAACTGACCGATGAATACCGCGCATTACATGCGGAGATTCACGGGGGTTAAGTTGTAAATGTATTATCGTTCCCACGTTCTGACGTGGGAACACCTCCTATCCCGCTCCAGCGGTGCGAGTCCCAGGACGTCTCTGGCGGCATATTTATCACCGCACAATTAACACCGCATTCCTAACACCATGAACAGCGTTACACCCGGCAATCTTAAAACCTGGCTACTCCCTATCCTGTCCGGCACCCTAATCGGCACCAGTTACATCCCCTTTCCCCCTTGGGCCTCTTTGTTCTGCTTTGTACCATTGTGGATTTTCTGGAACCGGCAAACCTGCCTGAAAAACGTTTTTATCGGTGGCCTGATTACCTCATTCGTTTTTACGCTAATCGGTTTCAACTGGGTCACTTACCTGCTACATGAATTTGCCCATCTGGACTGGCCTGTCGCAGTCATCGGCATGGTGGTCTATGGACTGATAGCCCACTTATTTGTACCGTTGGCAGGTGTGCTCTGGTTTTGGGGTCAAAAGAAGTTTCAATGGTCAAAGCAACTTTCACTGGGCCTGATGGCATTGATCACTACGCTGTGCGAAGCCTACTCGCTGACCCTGTTCGACTGGAATTTCGGTTATTCCTGGTACGGAGCCAATATCCCCGTTTACCATTGGGCGGAAGTGATCGGTTTTAGCGGACTGAGCGCTGCAACACTACTTTGCAATCTGCCGCTTTATATTGCCTGGGAACAGCGTAAACAAAAAAGCGGCAAAATCATATTAGCGACTGTTGTTACAGGCTTTATGTTGCTAAACGCTGGCGGCCTGTGGCTTAAAAACAGGCTGCCGCAACCGGATGATTCGTTTAAAGCACTGCTAGTCCAAGCCTATATCGAAAACGCAGAAAAGCTGGCCGCCGAGCTGGGCAAAGGCTATGGCAAAGAAATATTCAATCGCTACATCACACTGACCGACAGTGCGCTTAAAGCCCATCAAAATGAAAAAATCGACTTTGCGATGTGGCCTGAAACCGCATTTCCGGCGTTGTTGGGAGAACAGTTTAAATTCGACGCCTACCCGGTAGCCCTGGCGCAGTTTCTACGTGACCGTCAATTGCCGCTGATTACCGGCGCTTATAGCGTCGATGAGCCATCCCGCTTGATTACTAATTCTCTATTTGTGTTGAATAAAGATGGCGAAATAGTACCGCCGCATTACAGTAAATCGATTTTGCTGGCCTTCGGTGAATACATACCCGGCGAGCAGTTTTTCCCCGAAATCCGCAACTGGCTACCGCCTACCGGCCATTTTGCCAGAGGCCACGGCCCGACCGAACTACTACACTGGAACGGCTACAAAATGGGCGCGCAGATCTGCTATGAAAGTCTTTTTCCAAAATTCTCACGCTCCTTGGCTGAATTGGGCGCCCAGTTCATCGTCAACGTGACCAATGATTCATGGTATGGGGCATGGCAGGAACCCTACCAGCACATGTACATGACCCTGGCCCGCGGCGTAGAGTTTCGCCGCCCGGTATTGCGCGTCACCAACACCGGCATTTCCACGGTATCGCTGGCATCGGGAGAAATCCTGGAACGCTCACCGGTGCATCAGGCATGGACAGGCTTATATGAAGTGCCTTACCTGAAAAATCCGTCAGCCACTTTCTATCAAAACTGGTTTTGGCTGGTGCCGGGGTTATTGTGGGGCATGTTTGTTTTGTTGCTAGGGATTGGATTCGTAAACCGATTGAATAATAACGATACGAGGGATTAGTTCCCGTAACCGCATAGGCTTCGTTATCCGGCCACGCAAATCACGCGTTTTGCCCGATATGACCTGCCAACATATTGTGCGTGCCGGATCATGCTCTTCTGAGAGCTTGAAAATACCGTCCGGTACATTTGATTTCGAGGTCGGCGTCCCCGGTTAATAAACCCATCCGGTCGTATGAAGATGAGCAAATTATTTATCTCAGAAATCACCCCACCTAAAAAATGTTGAACAACGCACACTATTGATTTAGCTAAGTAATAGCACTTATTGATTGCAATCATTGAACGCTCTATCCTGCGAATCAACCGTTTTTAGGTGCATGCATGCTGGACTGAACTTTAATTTCAACTGAAATGGCTTTCTAGGTCGTTTCCGACTTAGGTTGAGGGAGAAAATGATGCTAAAAAAATTAACATTGGAAGCGTGGGCTCTTTATTTAAAAATTTTAAACGCCGAGTTCACATCGGACTTTTCGGATTGCATGGATAGACA
>CAZJOY010000418.1:0-2556 GCA_964547705.1 uncultured Methylobacter sp.
GCGGCTCACACGAAAACAATTTGTTTTTCGAAATTAGAAACCCCGCATAATACGGTTATCGGATTGCTGATTAACAAGGTCGAGTTTGGCTTGGATAGCCATGCTTAATTACAGATTTAACCCACTACCCCATCCTTGTTTTTGTCGAGCAACACTTGAATGACACTGCTACCTATGAAACTTCAAACTGATACATTCACTGTCCAGGTCGTCGATGACATTCCCAGCAATCTGAACGTGTCAGTATAATCGTCGCCCGCAACCTCTTCGCACATCAACAAACCGTTTAAATGAATAAGCCAATCCAGGAAGTCACAAAACTGTTCGTTGTCAGACGTTTCATTTTTACACCTTAACCAAACCATCAATCAAAAATTTATGACAGATAAAAAAACCACCCTTGGTTTCATCGGCATCGGCCTGATGGGCAAGCCGATGACTTTACGTTTGCTGGATGCCGGCTTTAACGTCAATGTCTGGAACCGCAGCCCTGAAAAACTGGAGCCAGTTGTCGCTGCGGGCGCAAAAGCCTGCAGCTCCGCCGCCGAATTAGTCCGGGCATCCGAAATAATCATCCTGTGCCTAGCCGATACGGCCGTCGTGGAAACTGTCGTACGTAATGATATTGCGACGAATGGTGCAGCCGGCAAATTGCTGATCGACTTATCGAGCATTCATCCGCAAAACACCCGGCAACTGGCCGCGCTATTGCATGAAAAATGCGGCATGGCTTGGGTCGATGCGCCGGTTTCCGGCGGTGTTGCCGGTGCCGAGCAAGGCAATCTGGCGATTATGGCGGGCGGCAATGCGGAACACATTGAAGTTGCGCGGCTCGTACTGGCGCCGTTGTACAAGCAACTGACGCATATGGGCGAAGTCGGCTGCGGCCAGATTACCAAAATCTGTAACCAAATGATCGTCAGCTGCAATGTGCTGGTGATCGCCGAAATGATGGCGCTGGCCAAACAGGCCGGTGTCGATGCGCAGCAAATTCCGGTAGCGTTGGCAGGCGGTTTTGCGGACTCCAAACCGTTGCAAATCACCGGTGTAGAAATGGCGGCCGAAACATTCGAGCCGGTCAAATGGCGGGTCAAGACGCTGCTAAAAGACTTGAATATGGCGGTGGATTTATCCGGCAAGCAAGGCACTGCGGTGCCGATGTCGGCTTTGGCCTCGCAGTTGATGCAATTGCACGGCAGCCACGGCTACCTGGAACAAGACCCCGCAACCCTAATCAAACTCTACGCAAAAACCGATGCTTAAATTTACCGCCAACCTGAGTATGCTGTTTACCGAGGCCCCACTTATCGATCGTTTCAAGGCCGCCAAGCAAGCCGGCTTTAGCGCTGTTGAAATTCAATTTCCTTACGACTTAAGCGCAACCGTCATTAAAGACAAACTGGACGAATATGGTTTGAAACTGGTTTTGTTCAATGTTGCGGCCGACGACTTGTTACAAGGCGGCGAAGGACTGGCCTCTGTACCTGAAAAGCGCGACCGGTTCAGGCAGGCCGTTGCTCAAACCGTCGAATATGCCGGGCTGTTAAAACCGGAAGCGATCAATGTCCTGCCGGGGCGCTGCCTGGATAAAAGACGGTTGGAACAGTACCTGGAAACATTTACAGAAAACCTGTGTTTCGCTGCCGAAGCTTTTTCGCCTTCAGGCATTAAAACGGTGTTTGAAGCGATCAATACTCACGATATGCCGGGATTTATCATCCATAGCGGAGCGCAAATGCTCAGTATGCTGGATCAACTGAACCGCCCTGACCTGTTCATGCAGTACGATATTTATCATATGCAAATGATGGGCGAAAATCCCGCCGAGTTTATTGCAGAATACGCCGATAAAATCGGTCATATTCAGTTTGCCGATTGCCCCGGCCGAGGGCAACCAGGTACCGGACAAATTGATTTTACCCGGATATTTTCAGCCATCGAGACATCGGACTATTCCGGATGGACCGGGGCGGAATATAAACCGGTTGAGACTACGGCTGAAAGTTTGGCTTGGTTAGCGTCCTAAGCACCTCTCCGTGCGGTTCGTGCCTCACACCGCACACTACGGCTGCATTCCCGCATAGCATGAAAAACTTAATGAGGCTGTGAAATCAGTAAGTCGTTTTATAATGTCTTGGTATATAACACTTGAAATAAGCATCCTTATTGATAATCTAATAGTTCATCCATGATTTTAAGGATAGATATTTAAATTTGTCCTTTAATATTTTTCTAATTAAATCCAATAACACCAATAATGTTATAGCTTTATATGGATATATAGCACATATTTTTTTAATTTAATTAGTGTGTAGCATGTAGCAGTAGGCCTAGAAACAGAACCAGTGTGGTAGCAAAGGTCACCGAGTAGAACATTCCAAAACAAAGTGGTGATGGACAGATGCTACCAGGAGACTGGGTATAGCTGGACATAATGCCTTATTGTTGATTTACTTGCTAGGTTCTCTTGGTTGTACGCAGAAAAGCCATATTCAACTTTATTTTTTTTGGATTGCTGCTGTTGTTTCTGATAATCTATTCAAGTGCTTTATCTTT
>CAZJOY010000419.1:0-2540 GCA_964547705.1 uncultured Methylobacter sp.
ATGCTGGGCAAGGATTTTCCGGCCGGGTTGGAAATCAGCTATCAGGTCGCGCCGGAAGATTGCACCGGCTGTACATTGTGCGTAGAAATTTGCCCGATACGGGATAAGTCCAACGCCAGCCGCAAAGCGATCAATATGCAGCCGCAACCGCCGCTACGCGAAACCGAGCGCGCTAATTGGGATTTCTTTTTGGCTATCCCTGAATACGATCGCAGGCTGTTGAAAACCAACACCATCAAAGGCTCGATGGTATTGCAGCCGTTGTTCGAGTTTTCCGGCGCTTGCGTGGGTTGCGGCGAAACGCCGTATATAAAGCTGGCGTCGCAGTTGTTCGGCGACCGCATGGTGGTTGCCAATGCCACCGGATGTTCCTCGATTTACGGCGGCAACCTGCCGACCACGCCGTGGACTAAAAACCCGGAAGGCCGTGGCCCTGCATGGAGCAATTCCTTATTCGAAGACAATGCGGAATTTGGTTTGGGCATGCGGATCGCGCTCGATAAGCAAAACCAACACGCCAGGGAATTGTTGTCTGCACTGCGAGAGCCGTTAGGCAGCGAATTGGTCGATGCGATACTGAACGCCGACCAGTCCGATGAAGCGGGGATTTACGAACAGCGCGAGCGGATTGTTGCACTGAAAAGACACTTACATCCCCTGACCAGTCAGGCAGCCCAAACCTTAACTCAGTTAGCGGACAGCTTATGCAAAAAAAGCGTCTGGATTATCGGCGGCGACGGCTGGGCTTACGACATCGGTTACGGCGGTCTCGACCATGTCTTGGCCAGCGGCCGCAATGTCAACATCCTGGTGCTGGATACCGAAGTTTATTCCAATACCGGCGGGCAAACGTCCAAATCGACGCCGTTGGGTGCGGTCGCGAAATTCTCTGCTGGTGGCAAAGCCACGGCTAAAAAAGACTTGGCATTGCTGGCGATGGATTACAGCAATGTCTATGTCGCCCATGTCGCTTACGCCGGTAAAGACACGCAAACCCTGAATGCGTTTTTGGAAGCGGAAGCCCACGACGGCCCGTCCATTATCATCGCTTACGCACCGTGTATCGCGCACGGCGTGGATATGTCCAACAATCACCGGCAGCAAAACCTGGCGGTCAAAAGCGGGCATTGGCCGTTGTTCCGATTCGATCCCGAGAAAATCAAACAGGGCAAGAACCCGATGCACCTGGATTCTCCGGAGCCGTCGATTCCTTACCGCGATTTCGTCAAAACCGAAACCCGTTTCAGCATGTTGTGGCAAACCCATCCCGAAGATGCGGAGCGCTTTCTGGAACAGGCGCAGCAGGATGTTAAAAACCGCTACCATTATTACAAACAACTGTCTGAACTGGAGTGGAACGAATCGACCAGTGTTTCAGCGATGAAAGCCCAACTCAAGAGCGAAAGCGCCAAGGAGACCGACAATGGTTGATTTAACGACTGATTACATAGGCTTAAAACTGGCTAACCCCTTGGTGCCGTCGGCGTCGCCGTTGAGCAGGGACACGGACAGCGCGCGCAGGCTGGAAGATGCCGGTGCATCGGCGCTGGTGATGTACTCGCTGTTCGAAGAAAAAATCGAAGCCGAAGAACATCAAATGGACCGGTTTTTTTATAATCAATCGATAGGACATAATGAATCGGATTCGTTCCATCCGATGCCGGATAACATCCAAACCTATCAGGAGCAATACCTCGAGCATCTGCAACAACTCAAGTCAACACTAGCGATTCCGGTCATCGCCAGCTTGAACGGTACTTCCTTAAGTGGCTGGGTCGAGTACGGCAAGCAATTGCAACAGGCGGGCGCCGATGCATTGGAACTGAATATCTACCATCTGGCCGCCAATGCCGAAGAAAGCGGCGATGCGGTCGAGCAGCGTTATTTGGATATATTGCAGGAATTGAAAGGGCAGGTCAGTGTGCCGATTGTTATGAAGCTGTCTTCGCAATTCAGTTCGCCGATCCATTTTGCCAAACGCCTGGAAGCCGCCGGTGCCAATGGCATAGCGTTGTTCAACCGTTTTTACCAGCCCGATATTGATTTGGAAACGCTGGAAGTGGTGCCGAAGCTGGAATTGTCATCCTCGGCGGAAGCCTTATTGCGCATACGCTGGACCGCGTTACTTTATGGCCGGACTAAGCTATCGCTGGCGGTAACCGGCGGCTTTCACCAGACGCCGGATGTGTTGAAAGCGCTATTAGCCGGAGCCGATGTCGTGCATCTTTGCAGCGTATTGCTAAAGCACGGCACAGGCCGTTTAAGCGAAATCCTGGCTGAAATGGAGCAGTGGCTGGCCGAGCATGAATATGAGTCGGTCAATCAATTAAAAGGCAGCGTCAGCCGGCAACACGCCATTGATCCCAGCGCTTATGAACGCGCTAATTACGTGCAGGTGTTGGATAGCTATTCTTCTCCGGCAGGGGTGTTGAGGTAGTTTTTGTTGCTCGATTCTCGTTCCCACGCGCTGCGTGGGAATGCAGCCAGTTAAGGATTTTAGTGAGCTCTAGTTCCCAAGCTCCTGCTTGGGAATTCAGTGC
>CAZJOY010000420.1:0-2537 GCA_964547705.1 uncultured Methylobacter sp.
AGTGTTGTCCTGCATGCGTAAGGCGCGCAATACACAGCAAATGCTTAGACCAAGAGCACAAGGAAACCTTTTCATAAATACATTGTTGTGGAACGCGAAGCACTTTCCGTTACAGGTACTGAACTTACCTGAAAACAACAGCCCAAAAGATTGCTCGATAAGGTTTTTCGTGCCTTTCGTGCTTTTCGTGGACAGCGAAATTTAAACTGGCATTGATGAGAGTAACTATGCAGATAAACAAGTTTTTCATAACAGCTTTATGTTTGGGAACCAGTTTGGCAATCCCCCCAGCCCAGGCCGAACAAAACAAACCGCTAAAAGTCTGCGCGGCGGAAAACGAAATGCCTTATTCCAATAAAGCGGGCGAAGGCTTCGAGAATAAACTGGCGGAACTGGTAGGCAAAGCCCTGGGCAGGAAAGTCGAATACGTTAGCTGGAGCGACCCGCGTTATTACATACGCGACACATTGGATAAAGGTCTGTGCGATCTGGCAATAGGCGTCGATCAAGGCGATCCCCGTGTTTTAACCACCCAGCCTTACTACCGATCCGGCTACGTCTTCATCTCGCGTGAAGCCGATAAGCTGGATTTGCTTAGCTGGGATAGCGCGGCGTTGCGAAAAGTAAAACGCATCGCTTTTGTACCCGGCACACCGCCGGAAGTGATGATGAAGGCTATCGAGCGTTACAACGATATGTTCAACTACTCCCAGGAGCTGGTGGGTTTTAAATCCGCACGCAACCAGTACATCAAATATGAAACCTCGAAACTGGTCTCTGAGATTTCATCGGGCCATGCCGAGGTTGCCGCCCTTTGGGGACCGTCTGCCGCGCGTTATGTTAAAGCATCGTCAACACCGCTGGTGATGACAATGATCCCGGACGATAACGTTCGCGCCGACGGTCAAAAAGTAGGGTCTCATTACAGTACTTCGATGGGCGTTCGAAAAAACGATTCGGCCTTACTGGCTCAACTGAACAAAGTTATTGAAGACAAGCGGGATGAAATAACCGAGTTGCTGGAGCAAGAAGGCGTCCCTTTGCTTGCCGAACCCAACGCGTCGTAAAAAATCATAAAGAAATTAGGTCTTAACAATGAACAGAAAAAAATTATTCGCCGTATCGGCTGCTGGCCTTGCGTTGATCAGCTCGGCGGCTTTAGCGGAAATAACCTTTCGCAATACCATTACCGGCGCACCGCTGGATATGAGCGTCGCCAAATCGGGCGGCAACGAGGCTGTTTTCAATCAATTTAAAGAGACAGGCAAGAACCCCTACAACGGCGATAAAGAAGCCATACAAAAAGGCCACGATCTGTTTATGCCCGCCTGCTCAGGCTGTCACGGCCACGAAGCCGAAGGTAAATTAGGGCCGGGGCTGGCTGACGATTACTGGACCTATCCATCGGCTGCAACCGACCAGGGTTTGTTCGAAGTGCTGTTCGGCGGCGCCAACGGCATGATGGGGCCGCAATATGTGAATCTATCGACCGATGAAATGCTGATGATTATGTCCTGGATACGGGACATCTACAAAGGCGATCCGAAAAAAGCCAAGTGGTTAAAAAAATAGAGAGGAAACACCGATGAAAAAAATGCTTTTAATAAATGCAGGCGTAGTACTGGCGGCACTGTCCTATTCGGCCATCGCTTACGACGGTCAAAATTGTAAAGAACCGGGCGTTTGCTGGGAACCCAAGCCGGGTTATCCGGAAAAAGTGGCGGGCAGCAAGTATGACCCGAAACACGATGCCAATGAACTCAACAAACAGTCCCAATCGATTGTGGAAATGGAAGCGCGCAATAAAAAACGCCAGGAACATTTGGCCAAAACCGGCAAGTTTGTTTATGACGTAGACGATATCGAATAACCCTTGTTTTGGGCATAGATGCATTACGCCTTTCTTCCCCTTGTGAGCCTGTTTGCATCTTATGCCCTTTTTTCTTTTTTTCTCGTTCCCACCCGTTGCGTCACGGCCATTAAGTTATGCGTTGTAAGGAGCGGGCCATGCCCGCGATATTTGCACAGCGATTACAGAGTTATAGCGCCATCATCGCGGGCGCGGCCCTCTCCTACGGGGTAGTGACCTCGTTGCGTGGGAGCGAAGGAGAATTTTACCTACGTAGGGCGTGCCGTGCGCGCCTTTGGGAACCAAGGCGCGCACGGCACGCCCTACGTAGACTGGAAGCGGGGCAACCGAAACTCCGACACATGAATAATGTAGACATTTTTTAGCATGAGCACAGACACCCAACTTACCGACTGGCGCGAGCAAGCGTTACTGTTCGAACAACAAATCAATCAAACCGTTATCGGCCTACAGCCTGCGGTCAGGCATATCGTCCTGGCCGTATTTGCCCGAGGCCATGTCTTGCTGGAAGGCAATGTCGGCGTCGGCAAAACTACGCTGTTAAGAGCGGTTGCCCAAAGCTTGGGCGGCGATTATCAACGCATTGAAGGCACCATCGACCTGATGCCCGCGGACTTGATCTATTACACCTATTTAAACGACCAAGGCCGTCCGTGCGTCGATCCGG
>CAZJOY010000421.1:0-2517 GCA_964547705.1 uncultured Methylobacter sp.
CAGTTTTATTTTTAAATCGTGAAGAACAACGAAGGTCATTACTTAAATATATTCCTTACCAAGCTTTGCCATTTCATTACGCAGCCATCGTTCCAGAACTTTGAGTACATAGGCTTCTTCATCGAGAGTAAGAGCGCGGCCTACTGCTATTCGATGCCATTTTTCCAGACAACCGCGGCAGCAACAGGCCGTTGCATGTTGTGCTACAAAAACCGGATGACCTTTGAAAGGGGTTTGCTTGCCGTCATTTTTAATCACGGCCGGCGCCAAGCGCTTGGCGATAAAGCCCTCGGCATGAACGATAACCGTCGGTAGTCCTTTGTCATGCAGATAAACAAGATCTTTGCCTTGCAGGCGGAATTTGCTGCGGAAAGCCGACTTTGAGAGGGCCTTAAAAAGTTCGTCTAAATCTCTCATCGGGATATTTGGGGCATAGTTGATACTGTTTCATTATGGGCGGATGTTTTATGATGGATCAAGTTTCTTACCCTGATCGATTGTCTCGGCGGTTACTATGAATACTCACGAACAAAGACATCGCGGCATGCGCCTAAATGAGCGGGCATTATTCAGCGGCGAACAATTGCAGCATTTACGCAATGCGGTTTATGAATTCTGCTGGCTGCTTAATCGCGGTTATGCACGGCATTCGGTAATTCAGTTGGTAGGCGATCATCATCAGCTTACAAAACGTCAACGTCTTGTGATTTCCAGGGCTGGGTGTTCGAATTTCAGCCGGGATTTAAGAAACAAAACATGCCTTCGCATCGAGCAAATCAAGGACCGGCAATTGGTTATCGACGGATTTAACCAGATTATTTCCGTTGAGACGGCAATGGCCGGAGGCTTATTGCTGAGATGCTGCGACGGTTGTGTCCGGGATATTGCCAGTATTCATGGGACTTACCGATTGGTGCACGAAACCCGGCAGGCGATTGAACTGATCGGCAACGTGCTGCAAGATTTTTCTGCTGCAAGTGTGTTGTGGCTGTTCGACAAACCGGTTTCCAACAGTGGGCGGCTTGCTGCAATGGTTCGGGACATTGCCAAGGTTCATAACTGGAACTGGCAGGCCGAGCTGACTGAAAACCCGGACCAAGTCATCCGGCACAGCGATAAAGTCGCGATTACCTCCGATTCGGCGATATTGGACGGCGGCGTCCAGTGGCTAAACTTGGGTGCTCACCTGGTAAAAAACCATTTTCATGAATCCTGGCTGATCGATTTTTCAGGTGCGTTGCCTGATAAGGAATAAAACGCTTTCAGGGCTTATGCGACACTGCCATTAAGTTAAGCCGTTCGTGGTGAGCTTGTCGAACCATGAATGGCTTAACGACTTATTCCGCTCCCCCTTCGACAAGCTCAGGGCGAACGGAACAAGTCTTAACTTAATGGCAGTGAGCTTAGGCGGACAAGTTGATTCTTGTGCCCAGATGTTCTTTATTGCCGTTCTGGGTGTCTTGATTTTTTTGCATTAATTCGGCCTGAGCCTTTGCGGCCATGGCCGTTGCACTGGCTGCCGCTTGCATATCGGGGCCCGAAGGTTCGGCTGGGGCCAGGGCGGCTCTCCTGATCGTGTCGGCCTTTTGTAGCGTTGCTGCCGGATCGCCGGCAACCGGTGACGTGTCGACATGAACTTCGCCGCCAACCGCGTACTGAACCCCGTCCGGGCCTTGCTGATATTCAAAACTGGCGCCGCCGGTAGCAATGCCGCCGGCCGCGGCCAGGTGCGCGGCTTCGTGGCTCCGGACTTCAGCGTCTCTTTTTTTGAGTTCGTTGACAATTTTTAGGTCGGACTCGGAAAGCTCGCCGTTGTTTTTGTTAGCCGTTGACGGGGAGTTTCCGGCTTTTAATTCGGGGCTTTTTTGAACGTTTTGATCGGGATTGGCTGTAGAAAAGGCGAGCGATTGCCGCTGGGAGCAATCAGTATAAGAGGCTGTGAATCTATTGCTGGATATGGAAGAAATCATTATGCACCTCCCATCGGATGAATAATTGAGAGTCTAATAAACAATCGGCCGATAGTCTACAGATAAGGATAATCGCTGATGTTATCGGCGTCCAGCAGGAATATTTTATCCACGAAACACGAAAATTTGGGTGCCGATGTGAGTAGGGCGAGCCGCGCGCGCCTTAGCTTCCTAAGATATTAAAGACGGAACACGGAGGGCACGGATTTTTACGGGGCTAACTTAATAAGTCATCTCACTAAAGTTTTCGGGTATTTTGGAGTGCAGGCTCTGCCTGCTTTGCAGGCAGAGCCTGCACTCCGGCGTTGAACAAAAATCGGAAACTGATATTCAGGTAGTTATCCGTGTGCTATCTTTTAGTTGCCTATCAATGTCTCGTGATGAATTACGGCGCCTCTATCTCTGAACATTCCGCAGCATCAATTAAACGGATAAATTAACGTATAATAGGCTTATTTTATCCGGCTGTTTTTGATGTCTACCCCCGATCTTATCAAGCAACTTACCCACCAGTTACCTCATTGTCTTAACCAGGACAGACACGTAT
>CAZJOY010000422.1:0-2496 GCA_964547705.1 uncultured Methylobacter sp.
AAAATGGCAGATGAACAACCTATTTTGCTGTCCGAAAAAACTTGACCACTACATGTTACACCTGTTTTAACAAATTAAATTGTTGTGATAAGTTCTTGGCACGGTTTGAAATAGGATGAATACCTAGCCGGCAAGTTTAATTCAACTCCGTTTTTGGAATTTAGTCTAATAAAAAGCGGATGATAACGATAGAGATACGGCTAGGCCCCTGATTTTTATTGGTAGATATTTTGTTTGCACAGATGCGGTTCAATCTCTCAACTAAACTCTACGGCATATGCCTTATTTTTCTGTGTGAAATGCCTTGGTAATTTATGTAATGATTTATTCAACCCAGGCATCATAAGGCCTTTAAGCGTTTTTTGTAGAACAAACCAACAAGTAAAGCATGTGTCATGCCAATTTATGCGTCTTATTGTCGCGCGTCAATTGGCCGCATTTTCAAAGCTGATTATGGTTACTAGAATAGCCGCAACTCTTGTTTCAGTTCCCTTATTCGGGAACTAGAGTTTTGTAGCTATTCCTTCCTCTCTAATGCGGTTAGGCAGCTCTGGCCGCATCTTTTTTAGCCTACGGGTGGAATCATGAAACGGAATTATCAAACTGATGTATCTTGCTTTATTAATGATCAAGATTTGATCAAGCAAATTGCTTTCCATGAGGCAGGCCATGCAACTGCTATTTATCTTTATAACAAGCAAAAGCAACTGCCTGAAGTGTATTTTCAAATTACTATTAAGTCACCTGATCTCCGAGAAGACAGTCCTTCGAGTAACTGTTCATTAACTTACGACCATTTTGCCGCGGTTGTGGAAGGAGGTCGCTTGATCCATAGCTTGCCGGTCGCGTTGATTGAAAGCGCTCATTATGTATCTAATGCTGAGCAAGATGCGTATCAGACCGCTTTTGAGGCCGATATGGTCAATTTGCTGATCGGACCTCTAGCGGAAGCAAAGTATGTCGCTCTCCGGGACGGTGAACAGTTCAACGCTCATCTGGTTAACCTCAACGCCTTGCAGTATTACGGCGGGACATCGGATCTTGAAAAGGTTTATGAATATCTGGACACTTTTATTGCGTCCAAAAGCCAGCATGGAGAAAAGATGGCGGAGTTGTTTAACTTAGCCTTTCAGTTCATAAGCTCGCCAACTTATTGGAAAGCTATCGAGCGGCTGGCCGGTTATATCCTTTCTAAGAAAGGGAGCATTATTAGCTGTGAAGAAGTCATTGCTGTGCTGGATGCAAATATGCCGCCGCAGTTAGCGTGTTAGTTTTGTGGTTCTAAAGTTGGGCCTTTGCCAAAGGAAAAAGCAAAGGCTTTGATGAATTTAGAAGTAAGACATTTATGATCGTAACTTGAGTAAACGGCGAGCTACAGCTTGATCTGCAAAACTTCCACATCACTCCAGACCGATTCAATAAAGTCATTATCCATTTTGGGCATGCCGTTTTGAATCCATTGCACCAGTACTTTGGCAATATTCGGATAAGTAACATGAACGGCATGGTTGTCGTGCAGCCAGTGTTCAATGACTGAACTATCCATATCATGCATCACATGACCGTAGCCTAATTGTTGCAATGCGGCGGCATTGGAAATTTGCTCCATTTGCGCGTGCAGCGGTTTAGCCAGGATTTTCTTGCCCATTTGCAGCGATTCGCTGGCCAGTTCAAATCCGGAGTTACTGATAATGCCCGCACAATCGTATAAATCCTTTTGGAAACCGTCGCGAGACAGCGGTTTGCAGGTAATGTGACTGAATGTGGACGAAACCGGTTCCGGTGAATAAATATGAAAATCAAAATTTTCAAAAGGCGATAAAAGCCGGATGACTTCATTCTGATCTTCAAAAGGAAGATAGACAATGATCTTGTTTTTGATGACGCTTTTTGGCATTTCAGGCGTATCGATAATCGGCGGCAAAATAGGTTGGCCGAAATGATGCCAATGCAAGCCGACACCTATATCGGCCGGAGCAAAATACTTTATGACTTGGTCGGCGATAGGATCCGATCCCTCTCTGGGAATTTTATGGTTAAACGCATATTGATGGCCGATACCTAAAACCGGTATCTTCCGGCTTTTGGCCGCCCAAGCAGTGACCGGCTCAAAGTCGCTGATCACTAGGTCGTAGCCGCTTAAATCCAGCGACTTCATGTCTTTGATAAAAGTAATAGGCTTTGCATCAAGCGCCGTTTTCAAGTAACTGACTTGACCTTTCTCGGTATGAAACGTCAGGCCGGTACGCGATTCGTAGCCGTTAAAGACTTCCATGTCGAAATACTTATCCGCAGGGCGTCCGGTGAATTGAAAGTGAACATCGATGCCTGCGGCATGAAGTTCTTTCGCCATAACTCGAGCGCGAGTGATGTGGCCGTTACCGGTGCCTTGTACGCCATAAAAAATCTTCATATTACGAATTGTCCCAAACTAAAGAGTGCTGTGCCGATACCCAAAATGGCGCCTACCAGCGTATCGGTCGGGAAATGCACGCC
>CAZJOY010000423.1:0-2490 GCA_964547705.1 uncultured Methylobacter sp.
TGCGGCGGCGAAAAGAGCATTGAAACATGGGGCGACGCCGGCGTTGCAGCTTGGGCATCAAAAAGCATCCAGTTATACGGACGTAACTCAGTTTCCGGTACTTACGGTTATTTTAAAGAACACGCTTTATGCAAGGGCGACTTCAAAAATAACGTGAACGAACAACCGGGTTCAGCTTCTGTCGTTCAATCAGTCACCTCATCGGTTAACGGTATCGGTTACTCCGGCATGGGTTATACAACATCAGGCGTTAAGATGGTCCCTTTGGCAAAGAAAGGCAGCAAGACTTTTGTTGAAGCCTCGCCTGAAAATGCAGTTAACGGTACATATCCTTTAACACGCTACTTGTATATTTATGTCAACAAAAAGCCGAATCAACCGCTGGCTCCGTTAGATAATGAGTTTATCAGAATGGTATTGTCTAAAACCGGACAACAAGTGGTTATAAAAGACGGCTATATTCCTCTGCCGGCAAAAGTTGTCGATAAAGTACTGGCTACGCTTAAATAAAAGATTAAGGATTGGACTTATTGTTGTGCAGGGATGCGCAAACAGGGACGTTAAATTTAATGTGTTGTTATCTTCCGACTGCCATGGATGGTGGCCGAGACTGCTCCAGGCAGTCCTCGGCATTTCCTCCATCCGTGGAGGTCAGAAGTGTCGAAATCGGCCGGGAACCGATGCGATCCCCCTCAGAAAGAAACGCACAACGGACAAAAATACGGCTGAGATTTGCTTCGTGAATCTTGGCCGTTTTTTTTGGTTTTTTGTTATATCATGGTTTTATTTAATTTCTAGTCTCTTCTATGTCAGAAATAAACACAACATCCATAACCCCCTCCTCTTCGGTCGCCATGGATGGCGGGAACGTCGCAATCAATACGACTGCAAAAACGCAGGAGATAGAGCAACGCAGGGAGCAGTTGCCGAAAGAACCTATGCGGCCGATAAAAGCCAAGTCTGGTGAATATCATCAGCGCTGGCGGCTGATAAAAGATGTCTTGGCTCGCTATGGTGTGGTGGCCGGCGGCTTAGGCGTGATCGTCGCGATTGTGCTGATTTTCTTTTATTTACTGTATGTGGTTTACCCCCTGTTCGTATCGGCGAATTCAGAAGTAGTCAGCGAATATACAGTCCCGGAGCAAACGTTAGGCAATACATTACTGCTGGAGATGGAAGAGCAAAATGAAATGGCCGCCCGGTTTACCGACAGCGGCCAAGTGGCATTTTTTGAGACAGCGACCGGCAAGACGGTATCGGCACAAGCCGTAGCCATACCTGAAGGGACGCATATCACCAGCTTTGCCCAAGGTAGTCCTATCAATGAAGGCGCAGTCATTTACGGCTTATCCGATGGCCGGGCAATCATTGTTAAACATCAATATAAAGTCACTTATCCAAACAATGTACGGGTTATTACGCCCTCGCTTAAATACCCATTAGGCGAACAACCTTTGGTAGTGGACAATTCCGGCGCAGCTTTGGAAAAAATCGCGGTTAAAGCCGGCGAAAGCGCGACAACGATAGTCGCAAAAACGGCGAATACGCCTGAAGGCTTGGGTAAAATTCGCTTAATCAATTTCCAAAAGGAACAATCGTTATTTGCTGACGAGGCTGGCTTAACCCGTACAGATTCTGTTATAGAGCAATCGGAAGCCGGTATTGCCGATATTCTAATCGATAAGGATGAGTCCAATCTGTATCTGGTAAGCAATGATGGGCAATTGGGATTTTACGATATTAGCGATAAAAGCAGCCCGTCTATCAGGCAGCAACAGAATATCGTCGGTGCCGGACAAAAAATCACCAGCGTGGCTTTTTTAAACGGCGATATTTCGTTGATGATAGGCGACTCGACAGGTCTGGTATCGCAGTGGAGCATGGTTAAAGACAAGTTGAACCGTCCCGCGATGCAAAAAATCAGGTCGTTTAAAGTGTCCGATAAAGCGGTCGTTTCGATCGACGCCGAGCAGCGGCGCAAAGGCTTTATGACTACTGATGCCGACGGCGTGGTCGGCATTTATCATTCAACGGCTGAACGGCAATTGATTAAAGAGCGCGTCAGCGATGCCTTGCCAAGCGCAGCGGTGTTGTCACCAAGAGCGAATGCGTTATTGGTGCAATCGGCAGACGGCAAAATGCACTTCTGGCATATCGATAATGAGCATCCCGAAGTCTCTATCAAGTCGCTTTGGCAGAAAGTCTGGTATGAAAGCTATCCAAAGCCCGATTACATCTGGCAGTCTTCTTCAGCCAATAGCGATTTTGAGCCTAAATACAGTTTAACGCCGCTGGTTTTCGGCACCCTGAAAGCTGCATTCTACGCAATGTTGGTCGCCATGCCTTTGGCCTTGATGGGAGCGATTTATACGGCTTATTTTATGGCTCCGCGTATGCGCCAGTACGTGAAACCTTCGATTGAAATCATGGGCGCATTGCCGACGGTTATTTTAGGCTTTCTTGCCGGTCTTTGGCTGGCTCCGTTTATGG
>CAZJOY010000424.1:0-2488 GCA_964547705.1 uncultured Methylobacter sp.
GGCAAATCGTCAAGACATCGCGGGGAATACGGAAAAACTCAACCGTTCTGGCCAATGCGAATGAATTCGGCGGAATAATGCAGACGTCGGATTTAACGTCGACAAAGCTGTTTGAATCGAAGTCTTTAGGATCGACGATCGCGGAGTTGATATTGGTAAAAATCTTGAATTCGTCGGAACACCGAACATCATAGCCATAACTGGATGTGCCGTAGGAAATGACTCGGCCGCGTTCCGAATCCCTGATCTGTCCGCTTTCAAACGGTTCGATCATGCCGTGTTGTTCCGCCATGCGGCGTATCCATTTGTCCGACTTAATGCTCATGGAGTATTACTACCTGATTGATTCAAAAAGCCGGATTTTAACATAGAACGGAATTGCTCAGCAGTTAGAAAAATGCGACTGTAAGGATGCAGGAGCTATTGCCGAGACACGAAGAGCACGAAGTAAAAATAAAACTTCGTGCTCTTCGTGTCTTCGTGGTGAAAAATTTTTTATATCAGGTATTCTGTACGACGATCTTGGGAAACTTCGTCGTGAAGTCTTTAGCTTTCAACGCTAGTTTCGCTGCTGTCTTGCGGGCGATCTGCTTGTAAATTTGCGCCGGCCGCCCATCCGGATCGGCAACGACTGTCGGTTTGCCGGAGTCCGCAAATTGCCGGATATTAATATCCAAAGGTAACGAACCAAGCAGCTCAATCCGGTTGCGCTCGGCCATTGCCAGCCCGCCGCCTGTACCAAAAATCGCTTCTTCATGACCGCAATTACTGCAAATATGAATGCTCATATTCTCAACCAGGCCCAGTACCGGTACGTTGACTTTCTCGAACATGCCCAAGCCGCGCTGGGCATCGATCAACGCAATATCCTGCGGCGTGGTGACGATAATCGCGCCGCTGACCGGAATCTGCTGCGACAGGGTTAACTGAATATCGCCTGTGCCGGGCGGCAAATCGATAACCAGATAATCCAGGTTGTCCCAGTTAGTATCCTTGAGCAACTGCTGCAAGGCCGTGGTGACCATCGGACCGCGCCAGATCATCGCTTGGTCGGCCTCTACCAGATAGCCGATAGAATTGGTTTGTACGCCGTAAGCGATTTTAGGCATCATGGTTTTATTGTCTTTACTTTCCGGATAGCCGAAAAGCCCGAGCATCGTCGGAATGCTGGGGCCGTAAATATCCGCATCCAAAATGCCGACATTAGCGCCTTCCGACGCCAACGCCAACGCCAAATTAACCGCCGTTGTCGATTTGCCGACGCCGCCTTTGCCGGATGCAACCGCGATAATGTTTTTAACATTGGGCAGAGGTTTTAATGATTGCTGTACGGCATGGGAAAGGATTTTTACACCCACTTCAACACTGACATTGCCAACACCGTCCAGCGTTTTCAAATGTTCTTCAACTGCCGTCTGGAGTTCCGCTACATAACTTTTGGCAGGGTAGCCCAGCTCCAGTTTAACGCGGATATTGTTACCATCGATCGCGATGGCTTTAACCGATTTTGCAGAAACAAGATCGGCTCCATTATTAGGGTCGATAAATGTTTGCAGAAGATTTTCTACATCAGCTTTTTCGATGCTCGCCATGCTCATGCTCCATAAAGGTAAATAAAAGTGTGCCCGATCAATAACCAAGCGTTTGACTCAAGATAGAATCATTCTACCGATTACCCTACTCTATTGCACTTTTTAGATGGCCGATAATCGCAGCTTGCGTTTATTTTATGCCATAATACCCAGCTGATTTTGCCTTCGAATTGATTGAACTTTTATACTATGTCAGATAGAAAAATTCTCGTCACCAGCGCACTGCCTTATGCTAACGGCCCCATTCATCTCGGTCATTTGGTGGAATATATCCAAACCGATATCTGGGTGCGCTTCCAAAAACAACGCGGCAATCTTTGCTATTATGTTTGCGCGGACGATACGCACGGCACGCCGATTATGCTCAGGGCCGATCGCGAAGGCATTACTCCTGAACAGCTTATCGCTCAGGTCGGCAAGGAACATTTGGCCGATTTTACCGAATTCAGCGTTGCGTTCGATAATTACCACAGCACGCATTCCGAAGAAAATAAAGCCCTGTCATCGCTGATTTACGAACGTTTACGCGATGCCGGACACATCAGCTCACGCAGCATTACCCAAGCCTACGATCCGGTTAAGAACATGTTCTTGTCCGACCGTTTTATTAAAGGCGAATGCCCTAAATGCGGCGCTGCCGATCAATACGGCGACGGCTGCGAAGTCTGCGGTACAACCTATGCGCCGACCGAGCTGAAAAACGCGGTTTCGGCGATTTCAGGCGCGAAACCGGTCGATAAAGATTCAGTTCATTACTTTTTCGATCTGGCTAATTTCAGCGACATGTTGCGTGAATGGACCAACGCAGGTCACTTGCAACCCGAAGTCAGCAACAAACTGGCTGAATGGCTGGACGGCGGTTTGCAGCAATGGGACATAAGCCGCGATGCGCCGTA
>CAZJOY010000425.1:0-2472 GCA_964547705.1 uncultured Methylobacter sp.
GGATGGTGTGTTAATGGACGCTAGTGAAGGGACGGAAATAAGCGCAATTACCAGCGGAAAAGTAGTTTTTTCCGATTGGCTACGTGGATATGGCTTATTGATTATTATTGATCATGGTAAAGGCTACATGACTCTTTATGCATTTAATCAAAGTTTATATCGGCAGGTTGGGGAGTGGGTAGATGCTGGCGAAGTTGTTGCTTCGGTGGGGCAAAGCGGAGGTCGTAGTCGTTCCGGACTTTATTTTGGAATACGCAACAAAGGTAAGCCGGTTGATCCGCTTGAGTGGTGCCGAAAGTAATCGGGATCAAGTTAGTTAGCTTGTTTAATGGCCATGTTTTAGGAAATCGAGTGTTGGAGTTTTAAGGTACATGTTAAAAAAGAAAAATATTTTCATTTTGTCCTTAGGGATTATGCTGGGTGTTTTTATGGGCATCTGCGGCAGTGTTTTTGCCGAGCGGGATAATGTTGACCCTGTCGCTGACACAGCGGAAGCACTGCCTTATGAGGATTTACGCACGTTTACGGAAATTTTTGGCCGTATTAAAAGAGATTACGTAGAGTCCGTTTCTGATAAAAAGTTATTGGAAGATGCCATCCGAGGCATGTTGAGCGGACTTGATCCTCATTCCGCTTATTTGAGTGCTGAGGATTATCAGGAACTCAAGGAAGGCACAACCGGCCAGTTCGGCGGTTTAGGCATTGAAGTTACGATGGAAAACGGTTTTGTTAAAGTGGTTTCCCCTATTGATGACACTCCTGCTCAGAGAGCTGGCATTAAAACCGGTGATTTGATTGTCAGGCTTGATGACCAGCCGGTGAAAGGCATGACTTTGGCGGATGCTGTCAAACTGATGCGCGGAGAGCCGGGCAGCAAGATCTTGCTTACTGTTGTTCGCGAAGGGGTGGAAGCGCCTTTAAAAATAAGCATAACCCGTGACATCATAAAAGTTAAAAGTGTAAAAAGCCGGATGTTGGAAAAAGGATACGGCTATGTACGTATTAGTAGTTTTCAATCAGGAACAGGGGAAAGCCTTAAAGAGGCTCTAGCCGCACTGAAAAAGGAAAACACCGGTAATTTAAAAGGCTTGGTGCTTGATTTAAGGAATAATCCGGGCGGTGTGTTAAACGCGGCAGTTGAAGTGAGCGATGCCTTCATAAAGAGCGGTCTTATTGTTTACACCGAAGGACGTATTGAAAATTCGGAGATGCGTTTTAATGCTGCTCCCGATGATCTGATTGACGGGGCTCCGATAGTCGTATTGATTAATGCCGGATCCGCGTCAGCTTCCGAAATCGTAGCCGGAGCACTTCAGGACCAAAAGCGCGCCGTCATCATGGGTGAAAAATCATTCGGTAAAGGTTCGGTGCAGACTATATTGCCAACCAGTAACGGTGCGGCAGTTAAGTTGACCACAGCCCGTTACTATACACCTTCAGGACGCTCTATCCAGGCTGAAGGTATCGAGCCGGATATTGCTTTGGGCCGCGTTAAGCTGGAGTCGTTGGAAAAAACGGAGTTCAAACCGGTTAAGGAAGTCGATTTGTCGCGCCATTTACAAAACAGCAAAGGAAAAGTGGAGTCGGAGTCTGTGCAAGATAAAGACAAAGACAGCTTGGAAAAAGATTATCCTTTATATCAAGCGGTGACTTTGTTGAAAGGCATCAGCATTATTAAAAAATAATGCTTTAGCTTGTAGAAGCAATCAAAACCCGGATTTCGGCAGATATAAGTATTTGCTGAAATCCGGGTTTTTTCGTTTTGTATTTTGGGCAGTTAACACAGGCCCAATCATTGTTCTCTCTTTAAAATATCTGATCAGCGGTTTTTTTGCTACGCCAAAGCAAAAAGTCTTATGAATACCAATTGGACTTCGATGTATAAGGTCAGCATGTAAATCTTTTGTGTAAGAACAGGCCGTTATGCGCTGTCTAGGCTATTTACACTTTTCTTATTGTTGAGCGCCAACAAGTTCGATACGTTTTATCAATAGATAATCGTAATACGGGCTTCTCAGCATGAAGATGAATGACTGTAAAACCTTTATGTTGTGTTGCTATTCTTTGTAAGTTATTGATTACTAATTGTTAGCAAGAATAGTCATTGTTGAGCGTTTAAGCGGACAGTTTTAACAAGCTCCGATTCATCATATTGTAATAAAAGTGATTTATCGTTAGTGAATTTCCAGCGCAAAGGCAAATTAATGTTAGATCAATCTTTGTTAAACCAATCGCGAGCAGGTCTGTCCGAAATTGAGGCAGAATATATTGCTAGCAGTCTTCTAAGAATTTGCCCTCCAGTGTCCCCTCAGCAAACTAACCTGGAAGTTACCAATCTGCTCAATGAACATCCCGACCTGATTTCAGTCGCTGTGATAGAAGATAACAAGCCGGTTGGTTTGATTACCCGCAATATCTTCATGGAGGGGTTGGCGAAACCTTTCCACCATGATTTATTCGATCGCAAAAGCT
>CAZJOY010000426.1:0-2460 GCA_964547705.1 uncultured Methylobacter sp.
AATGCTGCCTATCGGTGGATTTTGCATCGCAGTGTTTGCCGGCTGGATCATGAAGCAGCAACACACCGAGCATGAACTGGATATGCCTGACGCGCTTAGCTATCAAGTATGGAAGTTTTTAATCTGCTATGTATCTCCCGCTGCCGTGTTTTTAGTGTTCCTGCACGTGGTTGGAGTTCTCTAAGTATGACCGTTGTTCAAAAGAGTGCTCTGGTCAAAAATTCAGCACAGCAAATGTTTGATTTGGTTAACGACATTGAAGCCTACCCGGAGTTTTTGCCTTGGTGCAGCGGCAGTCGCATCATCACGCGCGAAGATGGCATTGTCGAAGCCGAGTTGTTGATTTCCAAAGGCGGCTTTAAAAAGTCTTTTGCGACCCGGAACAAAATTGAAAACGGGCGCAGGATGACGGTTTCCCTATTGAACGGGCCGTTTTCTCATCTGGATGGAGTATGGGATTTTGTACCGCTACGTGAAAACGCCAGTAAAATCTCCCTGGACCTGGAATTTGAGATGTCAGGAAAACTGGCAAGCTTGGCTTTCGGCGCGGTTTTTAACCAAATCTGCAATACCATGGTGAGTTCGTTTACCGGTCGAGCCAAATCTGTTTATGGTTAATGTCGAAGTGGCTTATGCCAAATCTGACGAGCAGGTGATAGTCACGTTAGCAATGAAGGATGGCGCGACGGTTGAAGCAGCGATAAAAGCCTCGGGGTTACTGGAGCTTTTTCCTGAGATTGCGTTGTCCGAAATTAATGCGGGCATTTTCGGCGTAGCCTGCAAATTGGATCAGCCTGTTAGAGAGGCGGACCGGATAGAAATTTATCGGCCTTTGGTGCATGATCCTAAAGAGGCTCGGCGACAGAGAGCTTTGAAGGGGTAGTGTGGATATAAACAGAAACAGGGTATTAGCTCATTATATGAATTTGAGCGCTGTGTGTTTAAATGGATAGATCGTTTTATATTTATGCGTTAAAAGATCCAAGATCGAATCCTGCGAAGCCTTTCTATATTGGTAAAGGTACAGGAATTAGAGCATGGGAACATTCTGTAAATGTTGACAATACACGGAAAGGTAGACGAATTGCAGAGATTCAGAATGATGGCTTTGAGGTTGTAACTTCAGTTTTGGCTAACGAGTTATCAGAATTACAGGCACTGAAGCTTGAAGCTGAGTTAATTTCTGCGTTTGGTACTGAATCTACTGGTGGTATGTTAACCAATTCAGTTATTCCTTCCGGTAGTTTACAAAAGCAAAAGACAATGGTTGTAGTTCCAAGCGGAGCTTCTGAAAAAGCTCAAATGGCTCTTACTATGCTTAAAGACGCAGTTTTGGAGTTGGCAAAAGCTAATTCTGCCGGTGTAACAAACTCAGACGTCACCAAAGCGCTAGGGCTCCAAAGTGATTATTCGGGTGGTTCAAAAGATTACCTTTCATGGAGCGTAATTGGCATATTGATGCGTGAGGGACGGTTGAGAAGAGAAGAAGGTTCGCGCAAGCACAAGGTTCAAATCAAGTAGGCTCATTTCTAAATTAAAGAAGCTAGACTTTTCCCGCAAAATATTTACGGCAAACAGACTGATTCTTTAGTCACAGTGCATAGGATTTGCTGAGGTGCGGTTCACATCGCACGCGATTGATGCGACTTGCTCTGTTCATTACGTCTTATGAATTAAGTCTGAATTATGTATTAGTTGGTATTAGGTTACGGGAGATTATTCATGAATACTGTCACTTTGAGCAACAAAGAAATCGTCAAGGATTTGCTTCAGCGGTTGCCTGACCAAATTTCTTTACATCAAATCGCGCAGGAAATTGAATTTGTAGCCGCTGTGCGTCAAGGCATGGCAGAGCTTGATAATGGAGAAGGTATTTCGATTGATGAAATAGAAAAAGAATTACCTTCATGGATTATAAAGTAACACTTTCGCCTTCGGCCCGCCGTGATTTGGCGGATATTGTGCGTTACATTTCGCTTGATGCGCCGGAACGTGCAGTTGAGTTCGGCCAGTTTCTAGTTGTGAAAATTAAATCACTTGGGCGATTTCCAGAAATGGGAAAAGTTGTACCGGAGTTTGAGAATTCTATTATCCGCGAGATTGTTGTTCAGTCTTATCGCGTGATTTACCGTGTGAACCATGAAAGTCAAAAAATCGAAGTGATTCGTTTCTGGCATGGAAGACGGGGTATGCCCGAGCTGTCTGTTTAACTTTTCGTTCTATCATCTGTTCTAAAAAATTTGTAGAGTGCGCATTGTGCACCATTTTCGAATACCGGAATGATCGAGCTATTTTGAAGTATTCCAAAGGGCAATCCATTTCAGGTATCAATATTTCCACTACGATTAGGCACTGAAAAAAGGGCGCGATGCGCGCCCTCAATTGTTATAGCGGCAGTTGATCTGTCGGCGATCCGGCTGACGGTTTGGCCCGACGGCAAGAAGATCCCGCTGACGGTTA
>CAZJOY010000427.1:0-2457 GCA_964547705.1 uncultured Methylobacter sp.
AACCGCCAGCGTTCTTTGGGTGGTTGTCCGACACTTTCCACCAACAAAGCCATGATGGTAACCTGCAAAGGGCTGCGCATAAGCCGGGCGGTGGCATCTTCCGCCCCGGCCCGTTGCATACGTTCCATCAGCGTTTGCACTTTATCGGCATCGCCGCCCCAACGTTGGTCAATCAAACGACCGGCATAATGCAAGGCCTGGGGCACTTCCAACGATAACAGATGTCGATGGCGATAATAACGCGACGAAAAATCGTCGTTATAACCTTGGGGACGAGTGGTCGCCACCAGCAACAAATCCGCGTTGCAGCCGTGGGCGTCCACGAGAAAGTTTTGTATCGCAGCCAGAACCTCGCTACGATTGGACGACGCTGGTACTTCATCCAGGCCATCCAACACCAGCAGCCAGGGATAAGCGGCCAACCATGCCCGCAAATCGTCTAAGGAAAGATCACGCTCGGCACGCTGTTTGATACGCTGCAACAGGTAATCGAACAGCGAGTTGGCATAGCCTCCAGCCAAGGCAGTAGCGAAACGGTTCAATTCCACGCGCACTGGAAAGCGCGGCATATCGGGAAGTTCCAAAGTTTCATGGACGCATTGTTGGCGGATGAGTTTGCAGGCATCCTGCACTTCCGGCAACTGCGTTGTTGTGCATTGAGCGTCCAACATCGCAACGCGATGCATTTGGCATAGAAACTGGCTGAGAGTGCTTTTGCCTTGTCCGGGGCCGCCGATAAAAACCACCCTGCCCGGTATCTGGTGGTAGTAACTAACTGGTAATCGCTCTTCTTGAGAGTATGGATCGAGCCGTTGTGCCGCCAGAATGCGTAACGCCTGCATAGCTCCCACTATTGGCTGCTGTTCATTCTCATCTTCGAACAGTCGCCTTGTCTCTTCTCCCTGTTCAGCCACCGGCAAATCAACAAAAACCTTAGCCAAGGGAATACGATCTTGAGCATTGTGGCCTGCTTGACCTAAGTTTACGTATTGATCGGCCTGCAATTCCTTTTGCACGTAGTTGAGCATCACCGCACCAAAATCCGGCTGGCGTGGCTGCATCTGTTTTAGCACGGCAGCCAGCACGTCTCCGGGAGTAATCCAAGCGATGTAGGCGGTGCGAATGCTTTCATAGTTATCCAGCAATACGCACAACTGGTCGTAATCCCAAATTCGATAATCTTTTAAACCCAATTTATGCCGCTGACTGTCGAGATAAGCAATCAGCTTGTCTTTGCCGCCTTTTTTTGCCACCGGGGTGAGCACCACATTGGTGGTAAACAGGTAATAATCCGGTTTGCGTAACTGGCGGGTATTATCAGTAAACTTAGCCAGTTCTTTTTTTAACTCCGCCAAAGCCCAGTCGCCATCGTTGGCTTGACCGCGCTGGCGAAACTTGGCCTGCACCACTCCATATCCGTTCCAAGGATCGGCAGGGCCGGGAAAAGACACGCGACCCTCGAAAGTCGCTTCGCGGCCGCCATCGGGGCCATCACCAAAAACCACAACGCCCGGCCCGATTGCGGCTGTCGCCAGCGCCTGGACTAACTGTTCAAATGAGCGGGTGGAAAGACGCGAAAAATCATAATCCATAGTGGTAAGTATCCTAAAAAGTGAAAAGTATTTCGTTCGGATGAAACCGTGATTGCTCTAACCTAACCTGAAACATTATCACGCCCCTAAGCGTGATGTCATTGTCATCAATGCAGCAACATGCCGTGTAAAAATACGAGCCAGCAACGAGGGCCAATTTCTTCGCTATTATGAAAAAGCGACTTCAAGCTAACGTTTAATGTGATCCTGATTGGTGCTTGATTCTACACCTGAGGATGAAACAGGCCTAGTATTGATGATTATATCGTTTAGACGCAGAGCTTCGCTGTTCCATCACCTCATCAGGGCGATTACTAATCATCATACCTGCCCAGCTTTTGATTCAAATCTTTCAACCTCAACTTCAAATAGGGAAGCGGGTTATCAACCAAAATTAGAAAAGCGGCGAATAAGCGCTTCTGGATGTCTTTGGGCAATCTGGCAAATTGCTTTTCAGCATGGGGTTTAAGGATGACTTTATAAGTCATATTTGGCTTTGAGCTCATCAAGCGAAATTTCACCGGTTTGCGATAAGGCAAGGTCGGCTTGCTGTATATCCAGCTTGTCGCACATATAACGCTCTATTAGCAGATCAAGGAATGTCTGAATGGTTAATCCTGATTCTGTAGCGGCCTGACGAATTCGTTGTTCTGTAGTAGGTTCAAGAGTAATCATAAGGACGGTCTCCTGTTTGTGTAAAGCTGAGCTGAGCAGCTTGTCTGCTCAAACGAAACTTATGCCCTTTGGGTATAAGTTGTAATTAGTATATCAAAAAATAGAGCATCTCCCGGCCTAACCGCCGGGGATGGACAGGGCAATCGCGCTAAGTTGGTTCTTTGCCAAAGATCAGTTCAAACCGGTAATC
>CAZJOY010000428.1:0-2456 GCA_964547705.1 uncultured Methylobacter sp.
GGTTGAGTTATTTTATCAACCTATCGGGCTGTCCGTTTTTATTAGACCACTACATTCTTTAGCTCCGTGCCATAGCGAAGCTCTACCTTAGGTATTTAACGATATACCGGTATCTTATCGCCTAGATTAATATGTTTTTGTTGAAGAAACCTACTTGCGGTGAGGACTCGGCTAATGACCCCAAGAGAATTAGCAATACAAGCATGGAATCTATATGAAAAGTTAATCGATCTTGATCTTGAGCGTAGTCGCCGTAACCGTAAAAATGCTGAGCTTAAAACCGGATATTCAGGACGGCGTAATATTAAGCGGGAAAGCAGGTTGCATCGTTTATCAAATCGAGCCTATAAAAGATACAAGCGACGTTTAGCTGCTTGCTTACGTGAAGTATAAATTCATTCGATTACAAGGGAAGCATCGTTTTTTGCAGCAAAAGTAGATTTAACACGTACTTACAATCCCTTAACTAAAATCATCAGAAGCGCTGTGTTTTGCGAGAAAGTGCCTTAACCATATTGTAAAATTCAGTTTTCAATTTTAATAACTAAAAAGAAATGATCAATTCATGTGCAAAATTATTTGCCTTACTTGCTATATTTTCTACTGTGGTACTGTCGTCCTGTGCCGAGTTTAAAGAAGCTGGAAGAACGATAGGTCATACAACACGCAATGTCACCAGAGAAATTGGACATGGTACCAGGGATGCTGCCAGGGAAATCGGTCATGGTACCAGGCGTGTCGTCGAAAGTATTGGGCAGGAAACTAAAGACGAAGCAAAGCGGCTACCCGATCGGGAATAATAATTAAAACTCTGGAAGGTATAATCTTAGGAGGCAATAGTGGGAGCTTATTCCGCCCGCATTCTAAGTTACGTCAGGATGGCATCATCAACACTGAAATCAACAAAATGCGAAGCTTGTCTGCAATGATCCGCTTCACTAGCTCGTCAACATCCATGCGGCCATAGTTAAACAGCTCAAAGTCACTGGCGCGCATGATAGAGTAAACGATGCGCTTGCCCTGCATGTGATAATCGTTGAGAACTACGATTGCTTGTCGCGACTGGTGCTTTCGGTCAGGGCCGCTGGGCGGTAGAACCTGTTCTACCAACTCCGTACAAAAGCGGCAGCTCATGTAGATTTGAGACAGCGCGATATTGCCCTCGCTGAAAATCGTGGAAACGGAGCGTAGCGGAGTGGCGATTTTTAGTCCCCGGAAGCGATAGGGCATGTGTTTTCACGCAGCTTGCGGAGTGAAAATGCAGGCTTTCCGACATCGCGTCGAGTCATTGCGAGAACGATGGTGTCTACCCCTTGTTGGGTAGACGGCGAGTGAAGCAGGACGGCCGGGGCCGCCGCAGGCAATAATGGCCAGGATTTTTCGCTGCTAAAATCGGACGGATCCATTTTAGCTGTCGCGAAAAATCCTGGCGCGCTTGCATTCCAATGCTGACCGATCTGGTGCGGTGTCGGAACAACGAGTTGTTCTACGGTTTCGATAGGGGAGTGATTGATCAACGCTTGTTGGAACAATGCTTAGGCCTTGATTCGGTCAAGGGACTTCAGTTCTTTCTGAAAATCCCGTATTAATTTTTCCAAAATAGATGCTCTATGGTTGCACTAAAATTATTGCAGTGGTTGGCTCTTACACAAAAGCTATAGATACCAATCTATATTCTTTAAATTCAGAGTGTATGGATTTAAAGATCGCAGTAAGGAATACCGATTTTGTTGGGTTAAACCTGGGCTGTATTGCGAATTAAGCCCTGGCGCAAACCCAAACATCAACCCGGCTGACTCCGGCTTTTTTCAACACATAGGCTAGTTCATGCGCTGTTGAGCCAGTGGTCATTACATCATCGAGTATCGCGATATGTTGAGTATGAAGGGGCTTGACGATAGAAAAAGCGTTTTTCAGGTTTTTATGGCGTTTTTTGGCTGATAACTGAGTTTGATGGGGCGTGTCACGATGCCGCTTACAACTGGTGAGATCTAACGGAATTTGTAATTCTTTGGCTACGGTTCTGCTAATTTCTATGGCTTGGTTGAAGCCGCGTTCGCGGTAACGGGATTTATGCAATGGTACCGGTAATATCAGCTCAGGCTGTTCGGCGGTTTGTTTCAGGTGGTCTGCCAATAACATGCCCAGTAAACGGGCATTCTTGTGATTTGCTCCAAATTTTAGAGTGCTGATCAAATGCCGGATGGCTCCTTGGTGAATGAAAGGCGCATACGTTTCGTCAAAAGCCGGGCGTCGGCTCAGACAGCGGCCGCAAAGTGCGGGGGCGGTGATAGGCGCTTCCAGTATTTCGGCGCATTGATAACAGCACAGATTATTTCTAGGCAGGTGCATATAACATGATTCGCAAATGTCGCGAGAACGGTGTCCAGGATTACCGCACAAGATGCAGGTAGGCGGCAGCAGGTAATCCTGTATAATATTGATCCAGTTGTATA
>CAZJOY010000429.1:0-2427 GCA_964547705.1 uncultured Methylobacter sp.
ATTCAGGGGCACTCGGTTATCGACTCATATTTTGCCCGTTATCCGGGCGCCCTTAACTATATGGCCAGCATCAGGGAGCAAGCCCGCGAACAAGGTTATGTTGAAACATTATTCGGAAGGCGGCTGTATTTGCCGGAAATAAATTCACGCAATGCTCAACGTCGCCAATACGCCGAACGCACTGCTATCAATGCCCCCATGCAAGGAACCGCGGCTGACATTATTAAACGCGCGATGATTGCCGCCGACCAATGGTTATATAGCGAAAATCCGGACGCCAAAATGATTATGCAAGTACACGACGAACTGGTATTTGAAATTGCACAAGATCAGGTAGACGATTGTGCGGCGACGATCAGGTCGATCATGTGCGCCGCAGCCGATCTTGATGTACCGCTAACTGTCGATATAGGCGTTGGCAATAACTGGGACGAAGCGCATTAACTATTAGTTTTTATTTTCGGCATTGTGTCAGTATTGTATTATAGTGGCCCAATGTCCTGAGTTTTACATAACTAATAACTGACAAATACTTTCTGAAATTACGCTCTCTTGTTAATTATTGCTTGACGACCCAATGCCGAACTCAAAAAACGAACAACTCATCGTCCTCGTTGAAAAAATGCCTGCTTTTCCTAAAAGCGTCCAACAGGTAATGCAATTGACATCAGACATCAATGCTTCGGCAAAAGATATTGTTCGGGTTATTGAGTGCGATCCGGTCATGACCGTTAAAATACTTAAAGCGCTTAATTCATCTTTCTACGGTTTACCTCATAAAATCACCTCGGTACAACGAGCGGTCGTACATATCGGCCTTAATACGATAAAAAATATAGCTCTGGGTGTTGCCGCGATGGGCATGCTGAATGCTCATAACAAAGCTAACTTCAACACTTCCGATTTTCTACTGCATTCTTTAACCACTGCTGCAATCAGTAAATTGCTTGCCGAGCGCATAGGTTTATCTTCGGCAGAATGCGGCGATTGTTTTGTTGCCGGGTTACTGCATGACTTTGGTAAAGTCGTATTCGCTGAATTTATGCCTGATGAATTTAAACTCGCCCTGGAAAAGAGCCAAGAACAACAACTGCCCCTGCATCAAACCGAACTCGAATTTATAGGCATCAATCACTCGCAGGCAGGCAAGATACTAGCCGAAAAATGGGAGTTATCAGACCCATTAATCGATGCCATCGCTTATCATCATGATCTTGCCTCTAGCGAAAATATCTTACGAGACTGCGTTTTTGCCGCCAATCAAATCAGTAAACACATGCAATTCGGCAACGGCGGTAATCCAGTAATAGAAGCTTTCCCGGAGTCCATTGTCACCCGCTTTGGCTCCCCCCTCTCTGACATGTGCGACGCTTTGGAGGATTTGGAATCCATCAAAACAGAAGCTCAATCTTTTATTAACTTGTAGTGTTCGGTAATTGCGCCTGCATTGCTTTACCTACATCCATGCAGTCGAAGGACAACGATGAAAATTAAATTTTGGGGCGTTAGAGGATCCATCGCAACACCAGGACCCAGTACTGTTAAATACGGCGGCAATACTACCTGTATTGAAATCAGAACCAATGATAATGATTTGATCATTCTTGATGCCGGCACAGGCATACATGCACTTGCGCAAAATTTGCTCAAAGAAATGCCTGTCCAGGCCCATATTTTCATTACCCATACCCATTGGGATCATATACAGGGCCTGCCTTTCTTTATTCCCATTTTCATCCCGAACAATCAAATCAAGATCTACGGCGGAGTCGATCCGGTAACCAATGAAACTATCAACCGGGCGCTTTCCGTGCAATTGCAGTACAGTTTCTTTCCGATACGGGAAGCGCAATTAAATGCCCGTATCGAGTATGCTACAGTCAAACCTGGCGTACCGGTCAAGGTAGGCAGCGCCACCATTACACCCATTGTGCTTAGTCATCCGGTGTTGAATTTCGGCTATAGAATCGATTGCGACGGACAATCCGCTTTTTTTACCGGCGATTACGAGCCTCAACAGAACATCTATGATCCTGAAGACGATGAATTTGCTGAATTCCAAGCTTTTGTCGATGCAAAATGGAGCGAAGTCGTACTGTCCATGAAAGATGTCGATGCGTTAATTGTCGACTCATCCTATACCAGTGAAGAATATGCATCCAAACAAGGTTGGGGACACGGTACTTACGATTCGGGGATAAAGCTGGCTACGGCCGCAAACGCGAAAAAGCTGTTTTTTACGCACCATGAACCTACTCGTAGCGATGAAAGTCTTGATGCCATTTACCAAGGCTTATTGAAAAACAATCCCACAGTCGGATGTGAGTTACTACTCGCTCAAGAAGGCGTTGAAATTCTGCTTTGATCAACAAAGCTTAGAAGCTGTTTAAAAACCTAACCAATGCCGCGTAAAAGCCGGTGTACCTC
>CAZJOY010000430.1:0-2421 GCA_964547705.1 uncultured Methylobacter sp.
CTTCGGGTTATGAGCCCGACGAGCTACCAAGCTGCTCCACCCCGCGATTGATTTGATACATTATAAAGAGTTTTCAGGATTTTGCAACTTATTTTATCTCTTTAAATATAAATTAATGACTTATTAAGCCCCAAACTTTGTATTTTCTCATGCGCATAAACCTCCAGAACATCAATAATATCTTTATTTATATTTTCGCTATTACGCAATTCCGCCAATCGACCAAAATAATCATCAAACGCAATACCTCCCCCCGCCTGCCGACCTGTTAACCGATTAATACAAAACTCATTCCACCTTTGCAACTCTTCATTATCCAATGTTTCAGGATAATTTCTGGCCCGATATCTAAATAACATTTCCGGTAATCGGTCATCAATAAACTTGAATGCAGAATCTGCCAACCGATCGGGGGGCATTTCTCTGATTTTGAGCATTTGTTTTTTATCATTTTCAGAAAAAAAACCGCCGCTGTATATTTCCAAATCAGGATCAGAGTCTTGTTCGGCATAAACATGACCATTAAAAACTTCTGATAGCTTTTCAGCCAAACCGGCACAAGCTTTAATCTTGTCGATATTAGCGCAGCATAAAGCCAAATCGATTTCCAGTCGTTGCGCATCCTCGGGCCTAATAACAGACACCGGCGCTAAAACAGGACATTTGTTGATATGCACGGTTTTTAACGGGATTCTTTCCACACCTTCCGGCAAGTCCACAGTTGCCGTAAAGATTCTTTGCTGTATTTCTTCCACTGTTAAGCTAAGCATTAAATCAGGATCAACGGACAAATCGTAGACGACCACACCGTTAGCATTAACAGGATGCTTGCAAACAGGAAGCACAACAGCCAAGCAATTTTTTGCGGCAGGGTATTTGCCTGAAATATGCACAACGGGTTTAAAACTTCCTAACTGGAGCAGATTAAGCACTTCAACTTTAACTCTGTGCTGCAACAGAAACTGGTAGAGCCGAGGCTGAGCCTGCTTAACCAGTTTAGTAATTGCCAAGGTAGCATAAACATCTGAGAGTGCATCATGGGCTGCTTCATGAGCTATATTGTTGGCACGGGTGAGCTGATCCAACCTAAAACTAGGAGCCCCCTCTTCATTAACAGGCCAAACAATACCTTCAGGACGCAAGGCCTTGGCCGCCCTAACCACATCAATTAAGTCCCAGCGGGAGTTACCGTTCTGCCATTCCCTTGCGTAAGGATCGTAAAAATTACGATACAGACAATTGCGAGTGACCTCATCATCAAAACGAAGCGTGTTATATCCGAGGGTGCAGGTATTTGGCTGAGCCAATTGCTGATGAATCAAACGAATAAATTCGGCTTCGCAAACACCTTTTTGTTCAGCAAGCTGTGGCGTAATCCCGGTAATTAAACAAGCTTCCGGATGAGGAAGACAGTCTGCCGCCGGTTTACAGTAAACGACTAACGGATCGTCTACGATATTAAAATCAAAATCAGTACGAATTCCGGCAAACTGAACAGGCCTGTCTCTCCGAGGATCCGTACCGAATGTTTCATAATCATGCCAATAAAAAGTTTGCGTCCCGCTCATTATTTTTGACGATTTTAAATATTGAAAATGCCGCAGGAATCGCTACAACACAAGTTTGGCTCACCAAGAAAAACCTTAATGAATTGACGCCAAAGCCCTTAAGACATCTGTACGACTGACAATTCCCACTAAATCATTATTCTGATAAACCGGAAAACTCCTAACCGTAGTTTGTTGGAACTTCTCCGCCAAATCTACAATACTGGATTCAGCATCCACAGTAATGACTTGCTTAGTCATATAATCGCCAACCTTGCCCCCCATACTTTGGTTATATGAAGCTTCCAAAACGAAATTCATGACGTCTTTTTCAGAAAACATGCCCAACAATCGCCCCACCTGATCAACAACCGGAGCACTGGTGATTTTGTGATCCAGCAACTTATTTACAGCATCAACCACATCAGTATCTTTGGTAAGTGTAACCAACCTTTTAGACATATAATCCGCAACAGTAATTTTCGCCAGCATGATGAACTCCCGCGTTGTTTATTATTGTAAGTATTTTTACGATCCTTGATTTAAACGAGCTTCCGCTTCCATTTTCTTTCTTTTATCACATTTTTCAACGCAAACACAATCTCCGTTATTTGCCGCTCCGCCGCACGACCCTTTAATGGCGCGTCTGCCGAAAATAACGCCTATCGCCATTATGACGATAACTATAACCATGAACACAAAAGTCACTAAAAAGTAAGTCACGGTACCACCTCATAAAATTCATAAAAGCCGACAATAAAAAAACGAGGAGCGGGACTAGCCGCACTCCTCGTTTAGTTTGATGCTGTTCTGCTCTATCTAAAACAAGCCCAGAAAGAGAGAATCAGATTATTATCCGCCGAAATCATCCAGC
>CAZJOY010000431.1:0-2411 GCA_964547705.1 uncultured Methylobacter sp.
TTTTTAACGTACCTGTTCCTTAGGTGGAAGTGGGGGTGGATGTTGAATTAATGTTTAAGGTTAAAGTTTGTTCATTTATGGCGATTCCTTATGCAAACAACAACCAAGCACCGGTTAAGCCGGTCAGGGTTCCATAAACGCGGATCAAACCGGCTGCATTGAGGCGGTGTGCGATTAAGCCCAAAGCTAAGCCGGAACAATGCAAAACCGCAGTAGCCGATACAATTCCGGCGATATAAGCATAGGCCGAAGCGTCAACCGGTACTTCGCTGCCATGCGCCAAGCCATGCATTGCGGCAAAAAACGCAATCGACGTTAAGATAACTATCGTTCCCACGCTCCAGCGTGGGAATGCAGTCCGCAACGCTAGAGCGTCTGCCACTGAATTCCCACGCCGGAGCGTGGGAACTATCGGGGCTATGCCGAAACTAAGCGCCATACCGACTAACAACAATGAAACCAAAATAGCCGTTTCAACATAAGCAAAACCAAAGCCGCTTAAGCCAAGTAGCACCCCTGCCATCATAAACAACAAAAACACGCCTATCGCTTGACCGGCAAGCCGACGGCTTTGGTTACTCGCCCATAAGCCCAAGCCCAGCATTACCAAAAAGTGATCCAAGCCCAAAAACGGATGCTGGAAACCGTGATTAAAACCGCCTGTCGGCAACAGGCCGGTATGCGCCGATACGGCCTGGGAAAACGCGATAAGACCTGCGACCGCTATAATTTTTTTCATAATCTTTTCCTCAGCGTACTTTAACTTGGGTTAATTCAGTGCCGTCCGGGCTGATGATATGCGTCGAACAGGCCAGACAAGGATCGAAACTGTGCAAGGTGCGCAGGATTTCCACCGGTTCCTCGGGACGTTCGACTTTGGTGTTCATCAAGGCAGCCTCGAACGCGCCGATATTGCCTTGCTCGTCGCGCGGCGAACCGTTCCAGGTGGTCGGCACCACGCATTGGTAATTGGCGATTTTGGTATTTTCTATTTTCAGCCAATGGCCCAACGCGCCGCGCGGCGCTTCGGTAAAACCGACGCCTTTGACGCTGCTCGGCCAAGTTTCCGGATCCCATTTAGCAACATTCGCGGTCGCCAAATCGCCGGATTTGATGTTGGCTATCATCTTGTCCATGAAATAACGCATTTTGCCTGCCGCCCATTGCGCTTCCAAGCCTCTGGCTGCGGTCCTGCCTAAAGTCGAGAACAACGCTGTGACCGGAACGTCCAGCGTTTTCAATACAAAATTGATTTGCTCGGTAATTTCCTTGTTGCCTTGCGCATAACCGATCACATAGCGCGCCAACGGGCCTACTTCCATCGCATGACCGCGCCAGCGCGGGGCTTTGATCCAGGAATATTTGGCCGCTTCGTCCAGCTCTTGGATATGAGTACGGTCGCCTTTGGTGTTCGGGCCCAGTTTGTAGTTGGGTTCGGTAACACCGTCCCACGGATGCAAGCCCAGCGATTCGTCCGGGTATTTGTACCAGGAGTGCGGGATGAATTCCTTGATTTGCTCGGGATCGGTCAAATCGACTTCATGAACTTTAGTCAAGTCGCCGTTGATAATCGCACCGCGCGGCATCAGCAAGTTAGCCGCCGAATAGTCGTTCGCGTCATCGGGAATGTCGCCGTAAGACAACAGGCTTTGCCCGGAAATACCGCCGCCGTACATCCAACCTTTATAAAACCCGGCAATAGCCAGTAAATCGGGAATGTACACCTGATCGATAAAGGCTATGGTGCGGTCGATAATCGACGACACCAGATTCAGCCGCTCCATGTTAATCGCACCGCTGGCGCCGACGCCGTCGATGTTGATCGCACACGGTACGCCGCCGACCAGCCAGTTCGGATGCGGATCTTTACCGCCGAAAACGGTGCGGATTTTCATGATGTCTTTTTGAAAATCCAAGGCTTCCAGGTAATGCGTCACCGCCATTAAATCCGCTTCCGGCGGCAATAAATAAGCCGGATTGGTCCAATAGCCGTTTTTAAAAGGCCCCAGTTGCCCGGATTCGACAAACTTCTTTAACCGGTTTTGGGTGTCGCGAAAATAGCCGGGCGACGATTTGGGATTATGCGGCGAAATCGATTGCTGCAACGCCGAGGTCGCGACCGGATCGGCTTTTAAAGCGTTAACCGGATTGACCCAATCCAACGCATGCAAATGATAAAAATGCACCAAGTGATCCTGAACCTGCAAGCTGAGCTGCATCAGGTTGCGAATCGAATTGGCGTTCTCGGGAATCTTGATTTTTAGCGCATCCTCGACCGCGCGCACCGAGGTCAAGGCATGAGTGCCGGTGCAGACGCCACAGATGCGTTGCACGAAAGCCCAGGCGTCGCGCGGGTCGCGGCCTTTTAAAATCACTTCCAGACCGCGCCACATGGTGCCGCTGGAAATCGC
>CAZJOY010000432.1:0-2371 GCA_964547705.1 uncultured Methylobacter sp.
TTTTGGTCTTCGGGCAGATTCATCATAGCGTCCTCTATCCGGCTGATTTCCCGCTCAGGTAATTCAACCACATCGGCCAGCACCAACATTCCTTACTCCAGAGACTGAGCCAAATGGCCGTAAATCGTGGTTTCTTGCAGCTCTCTTTGCTGAGCAATCTGCTTTACGCTGTAACCCAAGCGGAATAAAGCCACCGATTCGGCCATCGTATCCGACAGGCCAATCGGCCCATTGTTAAGATCGGCAAACTCTTTAATGACGGCCAGGAATTCATCGGCGTAAAGCTCCAGTTTGCGTTCGCCGACGCCGGACAATAAACTCATTTCGCGGCGATTGCTTGGCTTGGCTTCCAACATCGCCATCAAGGTGGCGTCATGAAAAATAACATAAGGCGGCACATCTTGGGCATCGGCCAGCATCTTGCGTTTGGCGCGCAAGGCATTCCACAGCAGGGTATCGTCGGCTTTTGCAAATTCCCGGCCGGTTTTTCGACCACGCTCGGCACCGGCCTTAACTTTCTCGGCCTTCAAATCCTTGCGCAGCATCAATTGCTGTTCGCCGCGTAAAATCGGCCGACAGGCTTCGGTCAATTGCAATGCGCCGAAACGGTCGAAGTCGACCGCAACCAGTCCTCGCGCGACCAACTGCCGGAACACCGAATGCCATTGTTGTTCGTCAATATCGTTGCCGATGCCGAAGGTCGATAGTTGATCATGAGTGGCTCTTAAAATCCGCTCGGTCGACTTGCCGCGCAGCACATCGATCAAATAGCCGACGCCGTAGCGTTGCTGGGTGCGATGAATGCAAGACAGCGCCTTTTGCGCGGCCAACGTACCGTCCCAGGTGTTAACCGGCTCTAAACAAGTGTCGCAATTGCCGCAGGGCTGCTCAAGGCGGTCGCCGAAATAGCCCAGCAAGGACTGACGGCGGCAATGAACTTGCTCGCATAAAGCCAGCATCGCATCCAATTTGTGGTATTCGATGCGCTTATGCGCTTCATCGGCGTTGGAGTCCTGGAGCATTTTGCGTAAGGTGATCACATCCTGCAAACCGTAAGCCATCCAGGCATTGGCGGGCAAGCCGTCGCGTCCGGCCCGGCCGGTTTCTTGGTAATAGGCTTCAACGCTTTTGGGCAAATCCAAATGCGCGACAAAACGGACATTGGGCTTGTCGATGCCCATGCCGAAAGCGATGGTCGCAACAATCACCACGCCTTCTTCCATTAAAAACCGGTGCTGATGTTTGGCGCGCACACCGGCATCCATCCCGGCATGATAGGGCAGGGCGTTGATGCCTTTGGTTCTGAGCCATTCCGCGGTCGCATCGACTTTTTTGCGCGACAAGCAATACACGATTCCGGCATCGTCGGCATGTTCGGTGCGGATAAAATCGATCAACTGGTCGCGGGAGTTTTGTTTTTGCACAATCCGGTAACGGATGTTGGGCCGGTCGAAGCCGCTCAGATAGAGCCGGGCTTGCTCCAGATTCAGGCGTAGTTTAATTTCTTCGCGGGTTTTGTCGTCGGCGGTCGCGGTCAGCGCGATGCGGGGAATGTTGGGGAAACGCTCATGCAGCAACGATAACTGGAGATAATCGACCCGAAAGTCGTGGCCCCATTGGGAAACGCAATGCGCTTCGTCAATCGCGAACAACGCAATATTGATGCGTTCGAACAGCGCCCCGGTGCGCGCCGAGGTTAAGCGCTCCGGTGCGATATACAGTAAATCCAGTTCGCCGTTCAGCAGCTGCTGTTCGATACTCCGGGATTGTTCAAGCGACAAGGTTGAATTCAGGAACGCGGCTCTGACGCCCAATTGCAACAAAGCGTTAACTTGATCCTGCATTAATGCGATCAGCGGCGAAATGACAATGCCGACGCCGGGCCTGATTAAGGCCGGAATCTGGTAGCACAACGATTTGCCGCCGCCGGTCGGCATCAGCACCAAGGCATCGTGCCCGGCTATCAGTTGTTCAATAACTTCCTGTTGTTGACCTCTAAATTGATCGTAACCAAAAACGGTTTTGAGTATTTCAATGGGGGTATGGGTCATAATGTTTTTGGTTTTTTGGAAATAATAAGCGCCGGGATAAATAGGTGTGGGAAGGGAAACTCGTAATAAATACCCCATCGTCCCGAATAGTTCCGAATAGTTCCCACGCTCCGGCGTGGGAATTCAGCCTGCAACGCTCCAGCGTTGCGTGACGCTGGAGCGTCACTGCCGGCATTCCCACGCCGGAGCGTGGGAACGATAGGACGTAGGCCGAAATAAGCACGCCCGGCGAGAGCCAAGGTGGGCGTTTCCGGCGCGTTTGAACCTCGGAATGCCGGAAACGCCTGTCCTGCGCTAAAGCGCGGACAGGCTTATTCCGG
>CAZJOY010000433.1:0-2364 GCA_964547705.1 uncultured Methylobacter sp.
GCCTCTGCCTGGGCGGCGGCTGGGACAACTCCGAACGCCGCGCCCGCTCGGCCTGTGGGCATTGGCGGATTTGGGAAGTGCTGAATCAGACGGCGCCGTAGCTGAGCATCCGCTTGCCACGGTCAACCGGAAAAAATAGCCAAAATTGAAATCGGGTTGAGGCGTTGAGTCGGGTACAAATTCAAATCAAGCTAGCCCAATATCACCAAAAAAAGCCCAGTCTTTTAAACTGGGCTTTTTTGCATTTTTGGCTCGCCAACTCAGACAATTCTGGTAACTGGAAAGTTGAGTTGTTAATACTGTAGGGCGCCCGATACCTCCATCATTCGAGGGACTACAGATACTCATAAAAATAACAAACTGTTGTCTACCTATACTTTATGGGGCCCACGAAAACTAAGGAGAGCATCAAAATCGTATTCTAAATTTTGAGTAACAATGTGAAGCGGTGATCTATGAAGCTTAGCAAGCGCGTTTTTTGCACGTTGAATTTTAGTGTCAATCTTCGGATACCTTGTACATACAATAAGAGCAGAAAAAGAGCCATTTGTTTTTCCATTTTCGACCCAGAAATCCATCGTAGCCCTAACCTGCTCCACAGCATGATCGACATCGCACCCCTTTAATTCAATTACCACATCACCAACTTCTGGTTTTGATACAACCCAGTCAGATGACGTTTTATTTTTCAAGAGACAACCATCAACTTTCGCCTTAGAAAACAATTCATTTTTTTGATTTCTAATTACCGCCTGCCGACCATTTTCTCCAACCTTAATGTTAGATTGCTTGGTCTCAACTATGCACGAATCACTCATTGCGAAAACTCGATATTCAATAGATTTGAAAACTCGTTAGAAATATCCCCTGAAACCCCATCGAGATAATCTGCAGCAATAAGCCCTTCCGAATCTATGATATCAATCAATTTCCGATCCACAATTGCGTATGCTCGCACCTGTTGTTTTGGCATTTGACAATTTCTAGGAATAACTTTATCAATATCTTCTTTTTTCTTCCCACCCAAGCTTTCAGCGAGTTGTCCGGCTTTAATAAGGTTATTAAATTTTGAAAGAACATATGGGCTGTGAGTTGTTAGAACCATGTTTAACGACCCTTCCGAGTAATTAACAATAGAACCAAGTGCTTCAATTAGCTTACTCTGAGCACCAGGAAAGAGATGTGCTTCGGGCTCCTCAATATATGTCAGCATCCTCGCACCGTCATTTCTGTGGATTAGCAATCGAGGAAGCACAGCGATGAGGGGCAGTAACTCTTGCTGGCCCGATGACAAAGCTGAGAGGGGAATGCGTCGACCGTCTTTTGATAGAACAAACTCTTCGCCGCCTTTATTCTTGAATTCACCACCAAAGATATCGTTAAGCTTCGTAGTTACACTATTAAGGTGGGGAGATTTCTTACTATAAAACCGAACACTGCCATCTCTAAGCTGCGCATAAATTCGCCCGAAATTCAAGATCAGCGGATCAAGAATTCCCCCATGCTCAAAGGCAGATACTGCTTTGCCAATGCTGGTAAAGAACGAACGGCCGGCCGGAACAAATAATTGACTTGAAATAAAATCATTACCTAACAGCTTAGATAGGTCTTTCCTAACCGCATCATGCACGGTCATCATTAGCTCAAAGTCAAAATCATCGTCAGAGATCTTAGATTGCTTCGATGAACTTGCTTTTAGTTTTAGCAGACCTGCGTAGTGAGCTTTTAACGCTTCGGATGTCCACACCCTAAAGTTATCGGAAGGCACTCCACGATAACTCGTTCTCGACAGTCTTATTTCACAATTACCAGCCTTAAACTCAATGATGAAGAGCCCTTCCCCCCAAGCCGAAAGAGGAAACCATTCGTGAAATTTATCTTTGATGAACTTCTTATATGAATCAAATGATGTTCCATCAGAAATAAAGCGTGCCTGTTGCTGCAGAATGTCAATAAAAAAATAACTTAGCTTACAAATAATACTTTTCCCACTAGCTTGGGGACCAATAAGAATGGTAATCGGACCGAGTTCAAAATTTGCGGTTTCAATACAAGAAAAATTGGAAACGACGACTTTAATCATGAGTTGACGTACCTATAGTTGTCATTTTGGATCGCATCAGTTTACTTGCAGTTAGCTCCCCGTCCAAGTAACACGGGGGGTTATAGATACATAAAAAGCGCCAGTCTATTGCTTTGCATTGCCAGCCGCAATGAAATCGACATACATATCGGGCATAGATAGCTGGGGAGAATGAGTTCTGCAGACGAAAAAAGGGCACTTCACGAGAAGTGCCCTTTTCTGTGCATTCTGGCTCCCCGACCTGGGCTCGAACCAGGGACCTACGGATTAACAGTCCGGCG
>CAZJOY010000434.1:0-2352 GCA_964547705.1 uncultured Methylobacter sp.
CCGAATTCTTGGTAGAAGCCTCTCAACTCGACGTTGAAATGCTTATCGAGCATCTTGCCGATGCCCATACCGCCGCCCCAACCGTCCTTGGCATTGCGATCGCCACCCGATTTAATAAACGTACCGAATGGCGCGACATACCAACGGTCGTCATAAGAGGAACGGTCATCATGGAATCGGTCGAAGGCCTGTGCCATTGGCAACAAACCGACGCCCGTTAATGAGACTAGAGTGAGTAAGATTTTTTTCAGCATAATATTATCCTTATCTATATGTTTACTTTTCATGATCACTTTCAAGTTGATCTCGTTATTCCACTTGAACTTCCGCTTCCTTGAGCGACGATTAGCAATATCCTCCGTTTACCCAAAGGGCATAAGTAGGGTTTGAGCAGCCAAGCTGCTCAACTCAGCTTTATAAAAGAACGCCATATGGCAATAGTCTGTTGTTAGAAAATCTTAAAAATAGCTTAACTGCAACATTAGCAGCTCGTCTGTACGGTAACGCACATAAGTGTTTTATCAGTAAAACAGCCAGATTCCCTCAAGTGCGCTTTTTACCGTCTGTTCCCTTATTTGCTTCCGGTTTCCTGAAAATTGCTTTTTGACCACTTTGGCCGTTCCGTCCTTATGCTCCCATGCAATAAATACGGTACCAACCGGTTTCTCCGGCGACCCTCCATCGGGTCCTGCGATGCCGGTTACCGCAACGGCAATATCGGCATCGCTATGCGCTAATGCGCCTGCCACCATTTCCGTTGCAGTCTCGGCGCTTACCGCACCATGTTTTTCCAGCGTTTGCGGATTGACGCCCAACATCTGCATTTTTGCAGCGTTGCTGTAAGTAACAAAGCCCCGATCAAACCAGGCTGAACTTCCCGACACCTCGGTAATCGCTTGGGCAATCCAGCCGCCGGTACAAGATTCGGCTGCGGCTATGATCTTTCCGTTTGTTTTTAACAATCGCCCCACTTGCTCGGCCAATTTAAATAATTCTGCATCCATGATGTGACCTCTCGCGGATTCGGATAAAATAGGCACATGAGTATAAAACAAAACACCACCAGCCAGCAGCACACGCCGATGATGCAGCAATTCATGCGCATCAAATCCGAACACCCCGATACCTTGTTGTTCTACCGTATGGGGGATTTTTACGAACTGTTTTTCGACGACGCCAAAAAAGCCGCGCAACTGCTGGATATTACCTTAACCAGCCGCGGACAATCGGGAGGCCTGCCGATTCCTATGTGCGGTATTCCTTATCATGCGGCAGAGGGCTATCTTGCCAAGCTGTTGAAACAGGGCGAATCCATTGCAATATGCGAACAGATCGGCGATCCGGCAACATCCAAAGGCCCGGTCGAACGCAAGGTTGTGCGCATCGTAACGCCAGGCACCGTTACCGATGAAGCGTTGCTGGAAGACCGGAAAGACAATCTGCTGGTATCCGTATGTTCGCTGCCGAGTTCCAGCTCGACTACACAGCACGGCATCGCCAGCCTGGATTTAACCAGCGGCCGCTTTGTGTTGCAGCAGGTTGAATCCATCGATCAGTTATTAAGCGAAATCGGCCGTCTGAATCCAGCCGAACTGTTGTTTAGCGAAGACTGGCCGTTGCCTGCCAGCTTAAAGCAGCGTAGCGGTTTATGCAGAAGACCGCCTTGGCATTTTGAAGCGGAAAGCGCCAGGCAACTGGTGTTAAAACAATTCAAGACACTGGATTTAAAAGGCTACGGCTGCGAGGACATGCCCGCCGCAATCGCTGCGGCAGGCGCTTTGCTGCAATATGTTAAAGACACCCAGCAGAGTGCATTGCCGCATATTCAAGGTATTCGTACCGAAAACAGCGACGACAGCATTTTGCTGGACGCCTCCAGCCGCCGTAACCTGGAACTGGATTTCCACCCGTCCGGACAACTGCAATACACGCTATTCGGGGTGCTGGATAAAACCGCGACAGCGATGGGCAGCCGCTGCTTAAGACGCTGGATCAACCGGCCGTTACGCGACCATGCTATCCTGAACAACCGTTATGCTTGCATCGATACCTTGCTGAATGTGTTGCTATACCGTGACATTCAAAACCATCTGCGGCAAGTCGGCGATATTGAACGGATCAGCTCCCGCATCGCATTAAAATCGGCGCGTCCCCGCGATTTGCTGGTATTACGCAATACATTGGCTGTGCTGCCCGCGCTGCAACATGCGCTGTCCGGTAGTGATAATTCGCAGGTTACTCAGTTATCCGAACAGATCGGCGAACATCCTGAGCTGTTAAATCTGCTGCAATCCGCGATTATCGACAATCCGCCGGTGCTGATTCGCGACGGCGGCGTGATTGCGCCCGGCT
>CAZJOY010000435.1:0-2349 GCA_964547705.1 uncultured Methylobacter sp.
CCATAAGGCAATATACCCAATAATCCTTTAAAATCAAGCCAATACAACAAGAACAAAGAGATCGATACAGACAGGAAGAAAGTTAAGGGTTGAAAAAAACCGATTTACGACGGTTTTTTTCAACCCTTCCATATTTTTATCAGCTTTAAGCGATAGTTATGCTTATGTAACTCTCAAAATGACTGCTTAAATGGCAGGTAAGAGGCGGCATCCTGTTTATAAGCACGTACGGCTTCTTGCTCTCTAACTAAAAATTGTTCAATCGCTTTTGCAAACCGGGCATCTTTGATCCAATGGGCTGAATAAGTGGTAATCGGCTCAAATCCCCGTGCAATCTTGTGCTCGCCTTGAGCCCCTGAATCAAAACGCTTTAAGCCATGCTCAATACAATAATCCAACCCTTGATAATAACAGGCTTCAAAATGCAAGCTGTTGTATTCGTCATAACAACCCCAATAGCGGCCATACAAAGTATCTGCACCAATAAAGCTTAATGCTGCGGCAACATAATTCTCGTCTTTAATCGCCAGAACCAATAATAATTGCTCGCCCATAGCTGCGGCTATTTGCCGGAAGAATGCCAGATTCAGGTAAGGTTGCGTACCTCTCTTCAAGTAGGTCATCGAATAAAACTGAAAAAACACCTGCCATTGCGACTCACTGACATCCTTACCGGCAATACGCAATAAACTGACGCCCTGTTCGTTAACCCGCCGGCGTTCTCGCTTGATCATTTTGCGTTTAGCGGCATTAAACGTTTGCAGAAAATCGTCGAAATCGTGATACCCCCGATTAACCCAATGGAACTGCACGCCCTCGCGAACACTTAAACCCATTAATCTCAACAGTTCTACCTGCTGCTCAACAGGAAACAAGCAATGCCATGAAGAAATATTTAACTTATTTGAAAGCTGTTTTATATAAGCCAGCAATAATTGCGTAACTTCAGTCGGGGCGACACCCGCTTTAATAACAATACGCGGCCCCTGACAAGGCGTAAACGGAATAGCCGTCAGCCATTTTGGATAATAATCGATACCTTGCTGCAGATAAGCCTGAGCCCACTGCTGATCAAACACATATTCTCCCCAGGAATGCCGCTTAAGGTACAACGGCATAAAAGCGACCAGTTCATCGTCATCCATAACCAGCAAATGCACCGGTTCCCAGCCTGTTTGCTTGGAGACCGCCCCACTCTGCTCCAGAGCCAATAAAAACTCATGCCGCAAAAACGGATAGGCTTCGTGAACAAGCCGATTCCAAACCACACAATCAACTTGCGCCATGCTATGGATTTGTTTTACTTCCATTTTTAAATCAGTTCAGTTTAGAAAACCGGTATCATTTAAGTTCTATCCTTAATCGCACTCGGATGACGAATCAGCATCGATAAATGCCCTTTATTTTTGTTTAACCAGCCGCGCACTTCAACAGTTTTCCCCAGATAACTATTAATGTCCGGGAATAAATCCGCCCATTTACTTTCGATACGCACTTCAAATACAGGGGAAAACTCCAGATAAATCGACTTTCGCGTCCTACGGATATCAATTACCTTACCGACCAGACGTGTCCAGCCCTGATGCCCGTCTTCAGTAAGACCGCCAACCGCTATTGCGGCATATTCGGGTCGCCCCCAAATCCCAAGCTTGGCTTGCTCAGCCTGATCCTGCGCTTTAAGTAGTTCGTTTACATAGAATAATTCAGGCGGATAAATGCTGACTGACGCCAGCCCTGTTGAGACTAGTTGCAGGTTAATATGCTCTTTTTTTTCGGTAAACAAGTGCGCCAAAGTTCTGCCATATTTATCGGTTTTTTCCACACCTAGTTCCAGACGAACTTTGGTATTTTTCAGTTTGTCCATCAACCAACGCTTAGCCTCATCACCGCCCACATCGGCCAATTTGTCCCTGTGTTGAACCTCCGGTGTATTAATCCCCAAAAAGCGGACTTTACGGCCATCCTCCAGCACCACAGTATCGCCGTCGTAAACCGTCTTGACCTTGTAAAAATCATAGCCTGGTTTATATCAACTATTTTTGCATCGGCAACGGGTCGATCGGAAAAGTGCTTGCTGCCGTTCGCATCCTGCCATTCGTAGATTTCCGCACTAACCCAGCCGGACAAACACAACAATAAAACCAGCAAAATTCTCATGACCATATTCTCATCTTACATGTTATTAACTGATGTTACGCAGTATCCACGAAACGCACGAAAGGCACGAAAAAATATCAGCCGTAGGTTTCTCGACGACAGTGTCATATCCGATATTTATCATCCTTTCAATAGGTCCCGCCTGTTCAGAACGCTGCCGGTTAGACCTTCCAGGTTTTACGACTGCCATGA
>CAZJOY010000436.1:0-2339 GCA_964547705.1 uncultured Methylobacter sp.
TTTTTCATTTTAGCTTTATCGTCAGCGTTTTTAGTGCGTCTTAGGGTGTCTTCGGAAGGGATACCGAACTCGACCAAATGGGCGCGTGCGCAAACCGGGATCAACCGGCGCTCAGGCACTGATGGCCAATAGCTGCGGTGCTTGGTATAAGTCTCCTTGAAATCGATCTGGTCATCCATGGCGTCGGCTTGGGTCAGCACCACAAACACCTTGTCAGACACTTTTACACTGGGGTCTTCGGAATCGGCAATGACCAGCATTTCTTTTTCAGGGCCGGTGATGGACGGCTGCTTCATCTCCTTGGCGTAAATAATGGCATCACAGTTTTTTAGCCGCTCGGTCGCTTGCTCGGCATGCATTAAAATGCCTGAGTTAAAGCCCGGCACATCATGGAAAATAATGTCCCGGTCGCTGCGCAAACGCACGGTTTTCAACTGAATGCGCTTAATAGCCAGGGATTGGGCCCGGTTTTTAAACACGGCCGACTGCAATTGCTCGCTGATTTCGCCAATATCGACAAAGTGTTGGCTAAAGCCGCTCTTCTGTTTTGAAAACACCGAAATCTCGCTAAGATGTTTTTCCGTATCATCGAAATCTTCTTGTATTTCTTTGCGCTCGCGTTCACCTAGCGTACCTAATAACGCATCGCGCCGCTGTAATTGAAGCTTGCTGATTTCTTCTTTGGTGTAATATTGAATAAACAACAGCTGGTCTTGTTCGGTTTGAGCGGACCATATCTCAGTACTGGTGAATGTGCAGCGTTCGCGTGCGGACGGCAAAATTTCCTGGCCTAGCCAAGCATTCAATAGCGCGCTTTTGCCGGCCTTCTCCAAACCAATTACGGCGACTTCAAAACGATTCGCATGTAAGCGTTCTAACTGGCGCTCTAAACGCGGCCGCTCGATATTAAGCCGTCTCAGCAAATCCTGGGAAATATCCACACCGGTTTTATTGCCTAAAGTGATCAGTTTATCCGCCAGTACCGACGTTTTTTCCAGTCTGGCCAATTGTTTTTGACAGGTTTCTAACCAAGTAGTCATGAGTGTTCCGAAATTGCAAGAGAAATGAGACGAACCAAATCGTTATAGTTTACCGTATTGTCAGACGCGCGACTCGACAAGTTATTGTATTATTAATTCATAACGAAGAAAATTCGGCTAATTAAGTAATCCGTTTACGACCTGTCGGCTAAGTAAAAAACTTCATCCCCTACTCAACAATCACCTCATCCGAAGTCGTAATACGCCCTAAGCGCTCCATCAACACATTCCAGTCAACGCGAGGGTTATAGCCGATCACATCGATTCGCGGCAAGCCGCCGCCGGTGATAATCGCATAGCCGGCTTCCGTCGCTTCTACACCCATCAGCTGGCAAACGCCGTCATGTAAATAACAACCCAGGCCCAGCTTGTCGTAACCGAAGGTTTCAAAAAACCGTAAAAAGCTTTTGGACAATAGATCGGCCGCGCCGCCACCACCGATATTGGCGATGTTTTGCACCGCCTTTTGGCTGATCCGGTGCCGCGAATCATCGTTTTCCGGCGTACCCAGCCACGCGAAAAAACTGACCGGCTGCCAGTTTTCCATATACAACTGCCGGACATAGCCCGATAGCTTGCCGCTAATGCCGCCGAATTTAAACTTACCGGTTAATTGATCCAGGTCCAGGTTGTCGATTTCCAGATCGCCGTGAAACTTGGGAAGATTGGTGAATAATCCTGACGATGCAAGATTACTGACTCTAACCTCACCATCAAAAACCTTGACGATTAGTTCACCGTCAAGGCTCAGGGTTTTGTTGCTGTATTCGATACGGGGAATGTGGCCGCTGATGGTGCCGGATAATGGCGTCCAATTCAGAACGAGAGAGAGTTGTTCAAGCGATACATTGTTTAAATCGCCTTCAAAGGACACTTCGGGATCTTGCTGTTTTTTACCTTGCCAACTGAACTGGTTGATTGCGATTGCACCGTCTAAAAAAGGTAGTTGGGTCTTTTTTAGCAGCCGGATGCTGTCATCGCGACTCAGGAACGACAGCTCGGCAGGGCCTAGAGGTACGGTATGAACCTGTAATTGCCGCCAAGAAATTTTCGACGGCTTGCTAAAGAATTCATCGTTCGACCAGTTCAGTTGGCCTGTGCTGCCCTGAACTCCGCCTCGTCCTGCGGCATCTTTAATGTCAAGATTATCAAACGTTGCGGTTAACGCGGTTAAGGCCTGTTTGTTAATTGAGAAATCGGCTTTTAAATGACCTGCTAACGATACGCCCTGCAATGAGGTCTGCTCAAACAGCGGTTTCAGGTAGATCGCAGACAAGTCCTGTAAATTATCGCTGAGCA
>CAZJOY010000437.1:0-2336 GCA_964547705.1 uncultured Methylobacter sp.
CGCCGCGACGATTTCCTCGGATTTACCGAATCGCCCGATCGGATATTTGCTGAGCCGTAATTTCCTCAACTGTTCGGACTCGTCAGTTCCGAGAATTTGCCGTCCCATATCGGTATCATCAATCATGCCTGGGCAAATGCAGTTGACACGTATACCCAGCTTTGAATAATCAACCGCCATTTGTTTGGTCAGACCGATGACTGCGGCTTTGGACGTGCAATAAGCGGCCATATTCGGAATGCCCACCATGCCGGCTATCGAGCCGAAGTTAACGATGGTTCCGCCGGGTTGTTTCATCGCCGGCAATGCGGACTTCGAACACAGATAGGTCCCGTTTAAATTGACTGCCATCACCTTATTCCAAGCCTCGAATTCAGTGGTTTCGACGGTACCGAAATCGGCAATGCCGGCATTGTTAATCAAAATATCGAGCGTTCCGGAACAGTCTGCAATCAGTTTGGAGAAAGTTTCGGCAACTTCGCGAGGGTCGGCGACGTCAACTTGATAAGCGTTGACATCTATGCCATCGGCACGGAGCGCTTGGGTTGCATCGGATAATGCGGCCTCGTTAATGTCCAGGATCGCAAGCGAAGCCCCTTCCATGCCGAGACGCCGGGCAATGTCATAGCCCATGCCGGTAGCGCCGCCGGTTATAACGGCCTGTTTTCCTTGAAATCGGTTAGTTATCATTGGGGCTCTACATATCATTGAAATGAATATCGCCGGCGCGTAAACGGCACAATTGAATGAAATAACTCGGGCTGATAAACAACTCGTCCATATCGGCTAAGTCGTCTATCGTCAGCCCGTTTTTAACTAGGTGATTGAGGTATTGAAAACCGTCTTTAGCGCCATAGCCGATATGGATAGCGCCGACTATTTTTCGCGTGTCGCCGTCGATAATCAGCTTTTGAAAGCCCGACATGCGCGGCTTTGCCATCAAGTACAGCATCATCCGGTCGCCTGCCGGCAAGCCGACATCGAGGCCATTGGGGTTGTCGGGCGGTAATTTCATGATTTTTACGTTGGCATAGCGTTGACGCGCTTGTGCTTCGCTTAGTCCCAGCCAACTGACCTCGTAATGCGTATGCATAAAATCGGGGTAATCGGCCGCTTTATACTCGCTCGCTTGCTCCATAATATTTTTAGCGGCGCACACGCCTTCCTTCCTGGCTTTAAACATTTCCATCGGCGGCCCGGTCACATCGCCGACTGCATAGACATTGGGCACTGAGGTTTGCATGCGCCGATTAACTTTGATGGCGCTTTTATCGTCCAATTCCAGCCCCAATGTTTGGGCAACCTGTTCCGAATTGGCCTGCTCGCCAATCGCGATAAAAATAAAATCGGTATCAATGTCGATTATCCTATCGGCAGTTTTTATAAAAACCGTCTTCACTTTTCCTTGTGCATCGCCCTGGATAACCGATAATTCCGCATTTTCTAGAAACTCCATGCCTTGCTCTTCCATCATAAGGATCGCGTAAGCACGGGCTTCGTCATCCTTAAGCCTCGGCATCGCTTGATGCATGGCAACAACAATAGTGCGCCGGCCAGTACCATTAAAAAACCAGCCGTATTCGATGGCCGTTTTCCCCCCGCCGACCCCTACAGCGGTGTTACCTGGCTCACGCGCCACTTGTACCACCAGGACTTGGGAATTAAATACGCCTTTTAACTGAATGCCCGGAACATCCGGCACTACCGGTTTCGCACCCAGCGCCAGCACCAGGTTTTTGGCATGGAATTGACTGTCATTGACTTGTATCGTGTGGGCATTGATGATCTTGGCTTCCGCATTCAATACGAATTCCAGTCCGAGCTGTTCTTTGCTTTGATAGTTCATCATCGCATGAGGGCCTGTCCTGCCGCTGCGAAACAGTTCAACGATACTCTTGATAGAAACTATTTTGTCGTTGAGTTCTTGAAACCAGAGCTTGCCGGAAAAGGTGCGCTCCAGCATCAATTGCGCCGCGCAGTCTGAAAACAGATGGTGAGGCACACAGGCTTGATGGGGGCAGGAGCCGCCCAGGAATGGCCAGCGATCGATAATCAGCACGCGCCCGCCAAGCGCCCGCAAATAGGCCGCACCAAAGCGTCCGGCGGCACCGCCGCCCAGATAAATGGCGTCGAATTCGCGGTCGTCGTTTGGGTTTATGTTGAAAATGGGAGAACTACTGCCGGATTCCAGCGCCCCGTTCACATAGTGTTGCCACTTTGCGATAGTAAAGTAGTCTTCCCAAATATCCATTGCAGTTGCCATCTCGTGTTATTGTCAGAGTAATTAGTCGAATTAATGCCGTATATCTAAGGTGTCGCTAACGCGACGTTTTTTT
>CAZJOY010000438.1:0-2335 GCA_964547705.1 uncultured Methylobacter sp.
ATTATGGGTAAGCCCGGCATCGTGATGATTGTGATCGGGCAATACGGCGCCAATACCTTATCGGTGTCTAAACAAGTCGAGCAGACGCTGCAAGAATTCGAGCCTATTTTCAACAAACAGGCGATTAATTTTTACTCGCACTTGTTCCGTCCGGCCGATTATATCGAACGTTCGCTGAGCAATTTGTCCGGGCATTTACTGATCGGCGGTTTATTCGTGTTGATTATTTTGTACTTGTTTTTGTTCAATCTACGCAGCGCATTTATTTCCGCGCTGGCGATTCCGGTGTCGTTGATCGGTGCGGTCATTGTGTTGCTGGAAACCGGGGTTAATCTGAATATCATGGTGCTGGGCGGTTTGGCGATTGCGTTGGGAGAGGTGGTTGACGATGCGATTATCGATACCGAAAATATTTTCCGGCGTTTGCGCGAGAATCGCTTGTCAGCCCAACCGTTGCCGATTGCCGATGTGGTTTATCGCGCATCGCTGGAGGTGCGCAGCTCGGTGGTTTACGCCAGTTTTATCGTCGCGCTGGTTTTTGTGCCGTTGTTGACTTTAAACGGCGTTGCCGGACGCTTGTTTGCGCCGCTCGGATATTCTTATATTCTGGCGATTTTAATTTCGTTGCTGGTGGCGCTGACCTTAACGCCGGCGCTGTGTTATGCGTTGCTGGGCAATGCGGTGATCGCCAATGACGATCCGCCGCTGATCAGGCGCATCAAGCCGCTTTACAAAAATTTGTTAAGCAAGGTTTCCAGGCATTTTAAGCCGGTCATAGGTGGCAGCATTATTGTTTGCTTGTCAGGTTTACTGGCTTTTTTCAGCCTCGACAGCAAATTTCTGCCCGAATTGCGCGAAGGCCATTATATCGTCCATACCACCAGCATTCCCGGCACTTCGTTGCAGGAGTCGATCAGAATCGGCAGCAAGCTGACCGAGCAGTTTATGGCGGTTCCCGGCATCCAGTCGGTATCGCAATGGGCGGGCAGGGCAGAGCGCGGCGCCGATACCTACGGCAGCCATTACAGCGAGTATGAAGTCCGGCTGGAACCGATGTCGGGCGCTCAGCAACAGCGGATCAAGGACCGGCTGCGAGCTATTCTGGTCGGTTTTCCCGGCATTTTATTCGAGGCCAATACCTTTCTAACCGAGCGGGTCGATGAGACTATTTCCGGCTACACCTCGCCGGTGGTGGTCAATATTTACGGCAACGACCTGAATCGGCTGGATGCGAAAGCGCAGGCCGTTGCTCAAATTATGCGCGAGATGGACGGCGCGACCGATGTGCAGTTGCGCTCGCCGCCCGGCACGCCGTTGCTGCAAATTGTGTTGAATCTCGACCAACTCGGCTTCTGGGGCGTCATGCCTGCGCAGATTGTCGATACGGTGCAGGCCGCTTATGAAACCCGAGTGGTCGGTAAAAACATTCAGGGCAATAAAATCTACAATGTCGCGGTGACCTTAACGCCAGAGTTAAGACAGCAACCCGAATCGATAGCCAAGTTGCCGATCAGGACGTTGGACGGAACCATGATTACGCTGGAGCAGGTCGCGGAAATCAGGCATTCGGCCGGCCGCTATAATATTCTGCATCAGGGTTCGCAACGGCGGCAAACCATCACCGGCAATGCGATTGACCGGGATTTGGATGATTTTATGAATGAACTTAAAGCGCGGGTATTAAAAGAGATTCCGTTCTCGGCGGATATTTATCCCGAATTCACCGGCGCAGCCATTGAACAGGCGCAAGCACGGAAAGAGTTAATTTTACATGCGCTGTTAGCGGGCGCCGGAGTGCTGATCTTTATCTATATCGCCATCGGCAGCATACGGCATGTGTTGCTGACCTTGGCTAACCTGCCTTTTGCGCTGGTCGGCGGGGTTGCTGCGGTGGTGCTCAGCGGAGCGACGTTGTCGGTCGGTTCGGTCGTGGGTTTTGTCACGCTGTTCGGCATTACTGTGCGCAACAGCATTATGCTGTTATCGCATTATCGCTATTTGGTTGAAGTTGAGGGCAAAAGTTGGAATTTGGACACTGCGGTGCTGGGGGCTCAGGAACGTTTGCCGTCGATTTTGATGACGGCGTTGGTCACCGCTTTAGCGATGTTTCCGATTGCGTTCAATAGCGATAATCCGGGGCGTGAGATCATGGGGCCCATGGCGGCGATTATCATCGGCGGCTTGGCTTCTTCAACGTTGCTGAATTTATTATTGTTGCCGGCAATCTTGTTGCGTTATGGAAAATTTAACAGTGGAGGCGGTGTTGAGCTTGCGCGCAAGCAAAAAATAGAACGCGGATAGTGATGATAAACTGAACAAGAAGCTATCGTTCCCA
>CAZJOY010000439.1:0-2243 GCA_964547705.1 uncultured Methylobacter sp.
GAGCAGTTAAAGGGAGAATTGGATAAAATACAACGTTTGCTGGAAACTAACGATACCCGGCAACTTTTTGAAACCTTTACGTATGCCAGAAATGCACGGCAGCGCTTTCTTGACCAGTTCGATAATAATTAATATGTCAAAATCAATAACATTTCAGGTTCAACCAGGCGGTAAATTACAAGGCGAGGCACGCGTGCCCGGCGATAAATCCATGTCGCATCGATCAATCATGCTGGGTTCGCTGGCCGAAGGCGTTACTCATGTCAAAGGCTTTTTGGAAGCCGAAGATGCTCTGGCAACTTTACAGGCTTTTCGTGATATGGGGGTTGAAATTGAAGGTCCGGTCAATGGCGAATTGACCATACACGGTGTCGGCAAGCATGGCTTAAAAGAGCCTAAAAATGAGCTGTATCTGGGCAACTCCGGAACATCAATGCGTTTACTGAGCGGTTTATTGGCGGGGCAGGCATTTAATTCAGTATTAACCGGCGATAAATCATTGTCCGGCAGGCCGATGAAAAGAGTCACGGAACCGTTGGCAACAATGGGTGCCGATATAAAAACTACTGAGAAAGGAACTGCACCGTTGCACATTACCGGCAAAGCCGGACAGTTGGCCGGTATCGATTACGCGATGCCGATAGCCAGTGCGCAAGTCAAATCCTGCCTGTTATTAGCAGGGATGTACGCGCAAGGCGTAACCAGCGTTACCGAACCTGCACCGACTCGTGATCATACCGAGCGCATGTTAACCGGCTTTAATTATCCGGTGAAGCAAGAAGGCAATAAAGTCAGTATTACTGCCGAAGGCCGTCTGACGGCTGCCGATATAGATGTGCCCAGTGATATTTCGTCGGCGGCATTTTTCCTGGTAGGCGCTTCTATTGCGCCAGGTTCTGACTTGTTATTGAAACATGTGGGTATTAACCCTACGCGTACCGGTGTTATCGACATACTCAGGTTGATGGGTGCCAATATTGAAGTGCTTAATGAACGCACTGTTGGTGGTGAACCGGTAGCCGATTTGCATGTTGTCTACAGTCCGCTTAAAGGCATAGATATTCCCGAACATTTGGTGCCGCTGGCCATTGACGAGTTCCCTGTTTTATTCGTTGCTGCAGCCTGTGCGGAAGGTCAAACCCGGTTAACCGGAGCGGAAGAGCTCCGGGTAAAAGAATCGGATCGTATCCAAGTCATGGCCGATGGGTTGAAGATTTTGGGTGTTGATGCCCAGCCTACAGCGGACGGCATGATTATCCAAGGCGGTCCGATTGGTGGCGGCGAAGTGATCTCGCATGGCGACCATCGAATTGCAATGTCGTTTTCAATTGCCGGGTTACGCGCCAATGCGCCGATCACTATTCATGATTGTGAAAATGTGAATACTTCATTTCCTGAATTCAGGGACTTGGCAAAACGCTTAGGCGTTAACCTGACTTGTAGGGAAGAGTGATGGCTGTTCCTGTATTGACTATTGATGGTCCTAGCGGCGCAGGAAAAGGCACTGTCAGCAGGGCTGTAGCGAAAAAGCTCGGATGGCATTATCTGGATAGCGGTTCTATTTATCGCTCTTTGGCAATTGCATCATTAAAACAGCATGCGGATATAAAAGATGAAGTTGTCATTGTCAATATAGCACAAGCAATGCAGTTGGAGTTTGATTGTGGTGATGAATTGGTCGTCAAGTTGGATGGTGAGGATATTACCTGCGAGTTAGGTCTTGAGAGTACTGGCAATACTGCTGCTATTGTTGCCGCCTTTCCGGAAGTCAGAAGCGTCTTATTGCAGAAACAGAAAGATTTCAGGCGCTTGCCAGGGCTGGTTGCAGATGGGCGGGACATGGGCACAGTGGTTTTTCCTGATGCGGAAAATAAGGTATTTTTAACTGCCAGTGCAGACGAAAGAGCTAAAAGAAGACATAAACAGTTGATAGAAAAAGGGATTGATGTTAATCTTGTACAGATAACAAAAGAAATAGAGGAACGTGATCGCCGGGACATGGAGCGTAAAACAGCTCCATTAGCTATGGCAAATGACGCGCTTTATATTGATTCTTCTGATATGACACTCGAATCCGTTATTGATGAAGTACTGAATTTAATCCGTTAAGGATTTCTTACGTGTCACCTCAAAATGGTTTGAGTGTGATATTTTTTTAACTTTGATAAAGAGAAGGCTTGTCCGTGTCCGACAGGCTTGGGAATGGAAAATGAGCGAAAGCTTTGCTGAATTATTTGAAGAAA
>CAZJOY010000440.1:0-2225 GCA_964547705.1 uncultured Methylobacter sp.
GCAGACGCATCAATACAGTGATGCAAACCTGTTTCTTTGCTTTGTCCGGGGTGATGCCGAAAGATGAAGCGATCAAGAAAATCAAGCAATATGCCGAGAAAACTTATGCCCGCAAAGGCCCGGAAGTCGTACAGAAAAACTTCGAAGCGATAGACCAGTCTCTGGCGCATTTGGAAAAAGTCGCATTGCCTGCATCGGCCACAACGCTTGCCGATACAAGCGCTGGAAAATTTGCCAATGCGCCGCGCTTTGTCCAGGAAGTCACCGCGCAAATGATCGCAGGTAAGGGCGACTGGATTCCGATCAGCTTCCTACCTGTCGACGGTACTTATCCAACCGGCACAACGCAATGGGAAAAGCGCAATATTGCCCAGGATATTCCGATTTGGGAATCCAGCCTGTGCATTCAATGCGGCAATTGTTCGGCGGTTTGCCCTCATGCTGCAATCCGTGCCAAATTTTATGAGAAAAAACATCTGGAACTGGCGCCGGAAGGCTTTAAAACCGCCAAAGTGACCTCGCATGGATTCCCCGATACGCGCTATACATTGCAAGTGTTTCCTGAGGATTGCACCGGTTGCAGTTTGTGCGTGAAAGCCTGTCCTGTGGTATCGGAAAACGATACCAACATCAAAGCCATTAATATGACTCCTAAAGCTGAGCATTTCGAAGTTGAGAAAAGGGCGGTGGCTTTCTTTGAAAGCTTGCCTTACAACGACCGGGCTCGTGTCGATTTTTCAAATGTTCGCGGCGTACAATTCTTACAGCCGCTGTTCGAGTTTTCCAGCGCTTGCTCAGGTTGCGGCGAAACGCCTTATTTGAAAATGATCAGCCAATTATTCGGCGACCGTGTTTTGGCTGCCAATGCTACCGGCTGTTCGTCCATTTATGGCGGCAACCTGCCTACCACGCCTTGGTCGCAAAATTCCGAAGGTAAAGGCCCGGCTTGGTCTAACTCCCTATTTGAAGATAATGCCGAGTTTGGCTACGGTTTCAGGTTGACTACCGATCAACATGTTGCGATGGCACATCGCTTGTTAACTGACTTACGGGATGAACTGGATGTCACGCTGGTTGATGCAATACTTGCCGCGCCGCAAAGCAAAGAAAGCGATATTCGTAAACAGCGGGCTCGGGTTGCGCAATTACGTGAGCAATTGGAGCGGTTGGGCCATCACAAATCTGCGGAACTGTTATCGATTATCGATCATTTTATACGCCGCAGTATCTGGCTGGTCGGCGGCGACGGCTGGGCGTATGACATAGGCTATGGCGGTATCGACCAAGTGCTGGCGACCGGGTCTGACGTGAATATACTGGTCATGGATACCGAAGTCTATTCCAATACCGGCGGACAGGCTTCCAAGTCCACGCCAATTGGTGCGGTTGCCAAATTCGCTTCGGGCGGCAAGGTAACGCCGAAAAAAGATCTGGCCTTGCAAGCCATTGCCTATGGCAATGTTTATGTTGCCAGAATTGCGTTGGGCGCACGCCCACAGCAAGCGTTACAAGCTTTCCGTGAAGCCGAAGCTTACAACGGCCCATCTTTGATTATCGCCTATAGCCCTTGTATTGCTCACGGCATAAACTTGGAAAATGGCCTGGAACAGCAGGAAATGGCTGTGAAGTCAGGTTACTGGCCGTTGTATCGCTACAACCCGACCTTGCGCGGCGAAGGTAAAAATCCGTTTGTTTTGGACTCGTTGCGTCCGTCTATTCCGCTGAGCGAGTATGCTTATCACGAGACTCGTTACAGCAGCTTGAGACGAACCAACATGGAGCAAGCCGATAAGTTGATGGATTTTGCGCAGAGGGTAGTCGATCAAAAGTGGGCGCTTTATGAAGAAATGGCTACTCGCGATGAACATGAGTTTTTACCGGCTACGTGGATGGCTGGAAAACTATAAGCGGCTATTTAATCCACAGGGATGTGGTGAATACAATATTAAGAGCAAGACTTCCTTAAGATAGGAAAAAAGGGAGTCTTGACATCAGTCTATTTCTTGCGCTTTTTGTCTTTCGCCTTTTCATTGCCCTTCGCTAAATACCCTGTGGCATTAACCGGCACGGTATCGGCGGTCAGAATAGCGCCTAGCTCGCTCATCGCTTTTAGATAAACCTTGCGTTTAAAGTACACCACATCTTTAAGCGGTTCCCAGTAATCCACCCAGCGCCAGTCATCGAATTCCGGCTTGGAACACAAATCAAAACGCACGTTGGATTCA
>CAZJOY010000441.1:0-2183 GCA_964547705.1 uncultured Methylobacter sp.
TAACGCGGGTTTGTCGTTTACTCCGGTTGATAATGTCGCCGGGTATTTTGGTTACAGTCAATCGTTTCCACCTAAATCTGGAACTGATCGAAATCTCATTTTTTTACAAGCCAAACGAGGCGATCTGTACGAGCTTGGCGTCAAATCCGCTTGGTTCGATAAGCGATTGAGTATGTCCGCGGCCATATACCAATTGACCCAAAACAATCTTCCCCGCCGCGATCCGTTTGACCCGGATTATTCGATTGCTAATGGCGCGGTACGCGGTCGCGGTTTTGAGCTGGATGTCGGCGGACAAATTTTGGAGCGTGTGCAAATAGTCGCCAATTACAGTTACATGGATACTGAATTTATGCAGCAGCCCGTTTTGCAAGGTAACGCATTTCGTAGCACTCCTCAACATAGCGGTAGCCTGTGGGGACACTATCAACTGCCCATTACCGGCTTACCCGGTCAATTCAAAATAGGAGGTGGCTTAGTGTTTGTGGGTAGGCGATTTGGCGATGATGCAAATAGTTTTGAAGTATCCGGTTATGTGAGGCCTGATCTCGTCGTTCATTATCAATTGAAGCAATTCAATTTTCGTTTTAAAGTTGAAAATGTAACGGATCAGCGTTACGTCAGCAGCTCAATTTATGATGATACGGTTATTCAAGGTAACCGTCGGACTGCTTTATTTCTGGTTGCTATGAATTTTGATTAATGACCAAGAAACGAAGCTTTTATAGCCTTTTTCTCTTCACAAACTTCGTGTCTTCTTGGTTTTATGCCTTAAGTCGCGGTCTATCTATAAGGTTGTAAAAAATGATAGCCGCCGAAGCGGCTCAGGTTACTCACATTGATCTTTATATATCCATAAACAGCATCGGAATGCCGTAAGTTAAAACAAAATAACTAAACGCCAAAATAACGCTGGCACTCGTCTTGTACGAAAAAAATTGCCGCAAAATGTAACTGACAATCGCCAAATACCAGCCGACCAACAATATACCCAGACTGATTGATATCTCTTCCCGATATTCTTCCTTGTTCATCACCATTATAAAATCCAATGCTTCGGCTGCAATTGCCAGCGTCATAATAAAATTTTCGCAGACAAAAATAGCCGTGAACAATTGATTGAAACGTTGCCATTTTTTGATAATAAGTAATAACGTGGCAATGGATGAAAAAGCCATGATAGTTCGCAGAAAAACTTCCAGGGAGCCATCGGCAGGATCGGAAATCAGGCCTTCAACAATCATCCCCGAAACAAGGTAGAACACCACCGTTTTCCACATAAAGGATTTAGAAGGAACTAAATCGGCAGGGTTATTTATGAACCAGCAAAGTCCAAGGTATTTGATTAATAAACTCATGGTGAAAATATTTAACAGGAATGTTGTAACGGGGTTATGTGACCTAACTATTGTAATCGCTGATTAAAAATCAATTGGATCAAGTGGGCAAACGATCTTATCATTCGCCCACACAACTTAATTTAATCTGATCAAACAAATTTTACCATTGAGACTCGCCGGTTTCAGGATCGTACATTTCGTGGACGATTTTGTGCCGATTGGCGATTAACTCTTCAATACTCGGCGAGTTGCTCATCGCACGGGAAATAGCCAATTTCATCGCTTCGTAATTAGTGCGGTACAAATCTTTACGATCCAGATCGGGATTGGTCGCACACTCAGGCGCAATCCACAGCATCGCAATAATACACAGGTCATTAGCCTGATCGGCAGGAATAACCCCCTCGATAACGCTATCCAGAACCGCATCAGCTACCGCCGACTGCACAGGACCGCCGAACAAATTCACATAATCGGTGGATTTGATCGTGACTTTGGGGACCATTATCGTCGCAGGCTTCACTTGCTGATTGCAAGCACGAATGGCGAACATTCGGGTATGCCCTTCGGTCTGTCCCATCAGGTTGGCGAACGCTGTGCCGGCCGGCCCTTTTACGCTGCCTATCAATATTTCAGGCATCGCGTCTGTGCCTTGACCGTCGCTGGAAAATACCGTTGCTTCGCCGGTTCTGAACCAAATTGTATCTGACATGAAAAAACCCTAAAAAGAATAAAAGATCGGCATTCTATGATGGATGAAGTCAACGGCGCAAGGTTCAAAGCTAAGCTTGGCCTTGCGATTTCCGGGCAACGGGGCGGAAAGCATTCTATGATAAAATTAAG
>CAZJOY010000442.1:0-2144 GCA_964547705.1 uncultured Methylobacter sp.
CGACCAAACGCTGCACATGCTCGATGGCTCTTAAGTCTTTCGAGTTCATGATGTAGGTGCCGTTTTCATCTTCCATGACCGGCAATAACTCGCCTTTACGCCCCTCTTCTTCCAGGAAATAAACCTTGTCCGCCAATGGATGTCTTTCCGCGCCGCCGCAACTGGCGTTGCTGATGTCCGACATCGACAGCACACCGCCATCCAGCACATAATCGCCTTCGGCATTTTCATGCGCGGGCAATGTATCGTATTTCCAGCGGCAGGAATTGGTGCAAGTACCCTGGTTAGGATCGCGATGATTGAAGTAACCGGATAATAAACAACGACCGGAATAAGCAATGCATAATGCGCCATGGACGAACACCTCCAGTTCCGTATCGGGGCAAAGCTGACGAATTTCTTCAACTTCATCCAATGACAGTTCGCGGGATAAAATAACCCGCTCAACGCCCATGCTTTTCCAAAAATTGACTGACGCATAATTAACGGTATTGGCCTGCACCGACAGATGTATCGGCATGTCCGGCCAAGCTTCGCGCGTCATCATAATCAAACCCGGATCGGCCATAATCAACGCGTCAGGCTGCATTGCGATAATCGGCGTAATATCTTTAATAAAGGTTTTAACCTTGGCGTTATGCGGAATCACATTGGTCGCCAGGAAAAACTTTTTGCCGAGCTGGTGGGCTTCGTCTATGCCCTTGGCCAGATTATCGGCCAAAAAATCATTATTGCGCACCCGCAGGCTATAACGCGGCAGTCCTGCATAAACGGCATCCGCACCGTATGCGAAAGCATAGCGCATGTTTTTAAGGGTTCCGGCCGGAGAAAGTAATTCGACTTGTTTCATGTTGAAGTATGTAAATGAACGGTATGGGGTATTCTACCGTAACCGGCTTAGGCAAGCCAAAAATGAGGGCAGATTGAATGTGGATAGTATTGTTTATAGTTGCGCTGTTGTTTGTTTTGGGCAGCGCATTGATTCTGTTGCGGTCGGCCAAGATGCCGAAAATTCCCGATAATGTGAAAGCGCAGCCTTATGAAGATGATGACTGAATAACTTATAAAAATTATTTTGTCCACGAAAAAACACGAAAAGCACCAAAACTTCAAAGAGATACTTAACGATAGGCCGTTACCAACAGGTAAATGACAAAATCGATACAACGTACTAATTTTTCGTGTCTTTCGTGCTTTTCGTGGACTAACTGTAGCTTTTGGATTAATGAGTCCTCAAGGTGAAAGTAACCGGCCCGTTATTGACCAGCGAAACCTGCATGTCGGCGCCAAACTGGCCGAATTCAACATAGGGGTAAGTCTGCTTTGCCAGTTGTTGCAGATAATCGAACAGCTCCTTGCCTTTTTCAGGCGGTGCAGCAGAAATAAAACTGGGCCGGTTGCCTTTTTGGGTATCCGCCGCCAGCGTAAATTGCGGAACCAACAACAAGCCGCCGTTAATATCTCTTAAACTCAGATTCATGCGGTCATCGCTATCGGCGAAAATCCGATAATTGAGGATGCGTTCCAACAGACGCTGAGCATCTTTTTCGGTATCCGCCTTTTCCACCGCAACCAAGGCCATAATGCCAGCATCGATTTTCCCGATGTCCTGATTATTAACAGTGACTTTAGCCGTCGTTACGCGTTGGATAATGGTGATCATAGAGGTGACTTTGCCATGCGAGTCTTAATTTAAAAAATTTCCCAACTTAATCGACTCCAAGCCTTCGGTCGGGTGATTATAGAGATAAATCCATGTTGTAACGGTGCGCCCATCTTTAAGTAACACGGATTGTTTCTGACGACTATATTCGTTGGGCTCGGGAAATGCCGGACCACATGCTTCATATAGATCGAGCAGCGGCAGCACAACATCGGCTTGATCAAGTAAATAGACTTCGCCCTGCACTACATCATTGGGATCATCGGAAGGAACTGCGCCGGGGTAGTAATCGATTTGGTAAAGTTTGCCGCGATAGGTTGCATCACTTACAAATTCGGCATATTTAGCCAAAAGGTGATGCATCTCGCTGTTCGTATCACGCCTGAGTGTTCCATAAACAAAAATATATTCGTCGGGTTTCATGATGCGCTGTTAAAAAAACGGACACGAAAACTTTTCACTCGTCCCGATACTTCTGCCT
>CAZJOY010000443.1:0-2140 GCA_964547705.1 uncultured Methylobacter sp.
AATTCACCGTATAGTATTCGCCCGGATGAACTTTTAATTTTTTTATTTCTGAACGGAACACCATTGGTGTAGCCTCATTCAGCGCAGTCATAAATTCTACGGTAATTTCCCGGCTTTTATCAATTTCATAGTGAACCTCCTTAACAGCGGAAGATTCAACTTTTCCATTAAGTCCCGTTACCTCACATAAAACGTCATAAAGCGGAACCAGAGCATAACCGAAACCGAACATGCCCACTACAACAAACACCAAGATTCGAACTAATTTGGCGTTTTTTTGCTTGACGCCTTCATTCATTGAGAAACTGCTCTTATCACGGCAAAAACATAAATAATGACCGCCATCAAGATCAAAACCAATGCTGTTAAAATATTTTTCGTTTTGGTCTTCATTCTTTCACCTAATACGCGTATCTAAAGCAGGTTGCTTTTACTGACAAAAAAGCAACCTGAGAATGCACCATCCTTAGATATGTTCAGTAGGTATAACTGTCGGAGGTGTAGTAAACGAGTGATAGGGAGGGGGTGACGGTAAAGTCCACTCCAAGCTATGCTTAGAAGCATCTTCCCAAACTTCATCAGTTACCTTTTCACCCGTTCCACCTTTGACGGTCTTAATGACAATGTATAGGAACAGCAGCTGGCTTGCACCGAAGATAAAGCCCCCGATACTGGAAATCATATTCCAATCCGCAAATTGCACAGCATAATCGGGAATTCTTCGCGGCATACCGGCAAGCCCTAAGAAATGCTGAGGAAAAAATAAGACATTTACTGAGATTACCGACAACCAGAAGTGTAATTTGCCAATTTTCTCATCATACATATGGCCGGTCCATTTAGGCAGCCAGAAATAGCCGGCAGCCATCAATATAAAGACAGACGCAGGAACTAATGTGTAATGGAAATGCGCGACAATAAAGTAGGTATCGTGATACTGGAAATCAACCGGTGCAACTGACATCATTAAACCGGTAAACCCGCCCATCGTAAATAAAACAACGAAAGCGATGCTAAATAACATCGGTGTTTCAAAAGTCATAGAACCTTTCCACATAGTTGCGGTCCAGTTAAAAACTTTAACACCCGTAGGAATTGCAATTAACATGGTTGCATACATGAAGTACAGCTCACCCGCAATCGGCATACCCACCGTAAACATGTGATGCGCCCAAACGATAAATGACAAAAATGCAATGGAAGCCGTCGCGTAAACCATTGAGCTATAGCCAAATAGAGGCTTACGAGCAAACACCGGAATGATAGTAGAAGCCACACCGAAGGTAGGCAAAATCATTACGTAAACTTCAGGATGACCGAAAAACCAGAAAATATGTTGATAAAGAACAGGGTCTCCGCCACCGGCTGCATCAAAAAAGCTGGTGTGGAAAAACTTGTCAGTCAATAGCATGGTTACCGAGCCGGCAAAAACAGGCATGATGGAAATTAGCAAAAAGCCGGTAATTAACCAAGTCCAAACAAACATCAGCATTTTCATTAAAGTCATGCCGGGAGCGCGCATATTAAAAATCGTTGCAACGATATTAATAGCGCCCATGATTGATGAAATACCCAACAAATGCACTGCAAAAACAGCAAAAGGCAATGCTTTACCGGTTTGCAATACCAATGGCGGATACAAAGTCCAACCACTGGCAGGTGCGCCACCTTCCATAAATAAGGTACTGGCCAGCAATAAAACCCCGGCAACCAACAACCAGAAACTCATGTTATTCATACGCGGCAATGCCATATCCGGCGCACCGATCATCATTGGAATCATCCAGTTGGCCAAACCAACGAACGCCGGCATAACTGCACCGAATACCATAACCAAAGCATGCATGGTGGTCATTGAATTAAAGAACTGGGGATTAACAAACTGCATTCCCGGTTCAAACAATTCGGCACGAATAACCATTGCCATGGCGCCGCCAACAAAGAACATCGCCAGCGCAAACACCAAATATAACGTACCGATATCTTTATGATTGGTTGTAATAACCCATCTTAAGAGTCCCTTCGCAGGACCATGATCGTGATGATCGTGATGATCATCATGTTCAGCGACTACAGCAGACATATTTTATACCTCTTGAATATATAAAAAAGATTAGATCGATAAGAACGCAATGACTTA
>CAZJOY010000444.1:0-2087 GCA_964547705.1 uncultured Methylobacter sp.
ACCGGATGCGCCTGGGATTATCCTTAAGCCGGCAGGCCCTTCCATCATGATTTCATCTAATGCTTTTTCCCCTGACAACACATGAGAAAGGTTGAACTTGGGATATACGCCCAACAAAATGTCAACGTTTGCCAAGCCCATATCGGCATCCAGTAACACGACTCGCTGCCCAGTTTGTGATAGGGCTATTCCGACGTTAACGGACAAGTTTGTTTTTCCCACACCACCCTTGCCGCTGGTGACTGCAATAACCCGAATGGGTTTAACTGTATTCATTTTTCTTATCCCAGCTGCTTGATCAGGTTGTTTATGCATAGCCTTGCGCCGCCCAAGCTTCGTTATTCACATCGTTGTAATCGCTTTCCTCATCCAACTCGGCCACACATTGTGCGATTAAAGTCCGAGCACAAGGACTATGCATATCTTCAGGTACTTGTTGACCGTCGGCAATAAATGACAAAGGCAAGTTATTTTCTATGATTGAAGAAACTGCCGAACCAATCGTTGCAGCTTCGTCAAGTTTAGTCAAAATACTGGCTTGCGGTTCAAAAACATCGAAAGCCTTGATAATTTCATTCATTGCTTTGTATTCAGTTGCAGCCGACATGACCAAATAGGACTTAATCGCTTGTCCGCTTTGTTGTAGGGTATTGATTTGCTCAACCAGCTTCATATCGCGTTGACTCATACCGGCAGTATCGATCAAGATAAGCCGTTTGTCTGAAAAGCCATTGATCAGGTTGTGCAGTTCTGCTGCGCTGGATGCCACCCGAACCGGAACGTCAAGAATCCGTCCATAAGTATTCAGTTGCTCATGAGCACCGATACGGTAATTATCGGTAGTGATTAAGGCGACTTGTCTTGGGCCGTGCTTTAAGATGAATTTAGCGGCCAACTTGGCAATCGTCGTCGTTTTTCCTACGCCGGTAGGCCCTACTAAAGCGGCAATGCCGCCATGTTGGAGTAAATCATCGTCAGCTACAGGCAATACTTTAGCCAACAACTCTTGGGCTTGAGCAAAAACAAGTTCAGGATCGGTATGATTAGGAAAACGGTTGGCAATTTTAACGCTCAGTTTTCTTGAAATGCTCATACCGGCCAAACGTTGCAACAAATCAGCCCGAACCGGATTAATTTGCGATGGCGCGCCAAAACTACTAACACCGGCCAGCTTGGAGTCCATCGCAGATCTTAATGATTTAAGTTCTCTGCTCATTTCCATCAGCAAACTATCAGAAGCACTGCTTTGCTTTTCAGCTGGAATCGCTATTTGCATAGGTCTTTCCGCTTGCTTAGGTCTTTGAGTTACAGCAGATCCCAGCGGCTTAGCAACCTTAGCCGTTACTGTTTCCAAGTTTCCGCGGAGGTGCACTTTTTCTGCATAGCCGACGTATTCGTCAATATTCCGACGGCCGCCGGAATTGCTGGAATTGGTAGAGAACCGGTTCGGCTGGCCGCCTGGGATAGTCGTGTTGCTCTCGCTAGAAAGCCGTTGCGACCGATTGCCAGAGAGAGCTGAAGCGTTGCTATCGTTAGAAAACCGATTCGGCCGTGCTGGAGCGTGCTCAGGCAAGAAACCATCAGCACCTTGTTTTCTTTGGCTGCTCAATACATGTAAACGATTTTTTTCCGCTTCAAAATCAGGCAGCTCAACCTTTCTGGTTTCTTGCACGAAAGACTGTTGTTCTGCAGCCTGTTTTTGCAATTTGCTCTGAATCAATTGCTCATCAAAATCGCGCGCGGCGACAATTTCGACGCCGCCATCAACGGACTTGTTTGACATGATGACTGCATCCGCGCCCAGCTCCTCTTTGACCATTCGCATGGCCTGGCGTATATCCTCTGCAAAAAAACGTTTAATTTTCATAACCAAAGCCTCATGTACTATGTTCTTCGTCCGACACTTGAAACCACTCTGATCTGGCGATCGGCTGGTATTTCATTGTATGCAAGGACATGTAATCCGGGTATGGAATGGCGAACGAATCGGGATAACCATGGACGGATATAAGAAGAAACCAGCAACACCGCCGTTTGTCCTTCCATTTCCATTTTTTGCATACTTTCTTGTAAGGATGTATGCATTT
>CAZJOY010000445.1:0-2087 GCA_964547705.1 uncultured Methylobacter sp.
GACGACAAGCCCAACAAAAAATACTACGATCCACGCGTTTGGCAACGTGCCGGTGAAGTCGGCATGGTGGTTCGTTTGGAACAAGCTTTTCAGGAATTAAACGCAGTTAATTCTCTGTAAATTGATAAGCTGAGTAAAAGGCCGATGCGATTGCATCGGCCTTTTTTTTGTCTGGAAATCGGGTAGTTGTATCAGGTGACCGCATAAATTGATGATTAACCTCGACTATATTAGGGTATTAGATGAGTTGTGCTATTATGCTTACACGCTAAGCTGGATAAATTAGCCAGAAATTAAGATTTTTTTTCATCAATACTTGCAGTTTCAAGTGTTTATGAATTAATTGAACTGAAGTCGTTAAGCATGTTCTTGATTCGTATGCCTTAGAGCCCAATACTTGGAGCTGGAAATCACTGAAACAGTCATCATGAAAAACATGAACCAAACCATCAAGATGCTAAAAAGCTTACAGCAGTTAGGTGTTAGTATTTCGTTGGATGATTTTGGTACAAGTTATTCTTCTAACTTATCTTAAACAGTTTCCGATCAATATCTTAAAAATAGATCGCTCTTTTATAAGAGATATCTTGGAAGCGAATGATGATAAGGTAATTGTTAATTCTATTGTTGTTATTGCGCAACACATGGATATTAAAATTGTCAGTGAAGGGATTGAGCAGGAAGAACAAGCGGGTTACCTAAAAAATCAGGGCTGTCAGTTCGGTTAAGGTTATTTCTTTGCTATGCCTTGAGTCGCGGAAGAATGTCAGTTTACAGTTCAAACAATTGGCTGTGGAAGTAGAGATTATAACTTTTAAACGGGAGATAATTAGCCTGAATCCGCTTAATAGCCTCCTAATCCACTCTTGTTCGATTTCAATGGGCAATTGTTCAAATTCAGCAAGCTGCCTCATTGCATAAAACGCGTCCTTTGTCCTGACCTGACACAAAAACCGGTTAATTGTGTTTCAAGGCCCTAAATTTGCGATATTAAAATTCATCAAGGAAATCGAGTGGTGAATCTTCTGTATAATGGATGGCAAACCCAAATGAAAGAACAACACATTACCAATAACCTACTAATATAGTAAACTATATCAATATCACATTACGGTTACCACGATGACAGCAACAAGCAATGTAAACCCGCACGAAATACACAAATTCGGCTCGATGGCGGAACGCTGGTGGGATCCCCAAGGCGAATTTAAAACCCTGCACGATATTAATCCGCTACGTATCCAGTTTATTCAGCGTTATGCGGATGTTACAGATGCCCGTATTGTCGATGTCGGCTGCGGCGGCGGCATTTTAACCGAAGGTTTGGCTAAGCAGGGTGCTGATGCTTTGGGCATCGATTTGAGTGAAGACCTGATCGACATCGCCGATTTGCATGGGCTTGAATCCGGAATAAACGCGCATTATCAAAAAATCAGTGCCGAAGATTTGGCCGAGCAACAGCCGGAAAGCTTCGATCACGTCACTTGCATGGAAATGCTCGAACATGTGCCCGATCCAGGCTCGATAATTTCTGCGTGCGCCAAGATGGTTAAACCCGGCGGCATGGTATTTTTTTCGACACTCAACCGTCAACCCAAGGCGTATTTGCTGGCTATTTTCGCTGCGGAGTATGTTCTGCAAATGCTGCCTAAAGGCACGCACGACTTTAAAACATTCATCAAGCCTTCGGAATTGTGCCGGTCGGCGCGTGCGGCAGGTCTTGAATTACAGGGCATGGTCGGGATTGAATACAACCCGTTCAGCAAACATTTCAGCCTTGGTAAAGACATAGACGTCAATTACATCGCTGCTTTTAAGCGTTCCGAATAAAGCATGTCTGCCGGTTTCAAATTATCCTGCGTATTATTCGACCTTGACGGTACTTTGGTCGATACCGCCCCGGATTTGATCTCATGCTTGAACCGGGCGCTAAATGTCCACGGTTTTGAGACTGCGGCGCCTGAAATAATCAAACCGTTTATTTCATACGGCGCTGCGGCGATGATTAACGCAAGCCAGCCTTCAATTAATGACCAATTAAAGGCGGATATTCTGGAGACCATGCTCAATCACTACCAGAACAATAT
>CAZJOY010000446.1:0-2081 GCA_964547705.1 uncultured Methylobacter sp.
AAACAACCACTTATACCCCCCTCGCCCCAACCTTCTCCCTCAAGGGAGAAGGGGCGCCTTGCTCGCCGTAAGCAAGTTCCGACGGGATGAAAAAGCGGTATTTAGCGCCTTCTTTCATTAGTTGCACACCTTCAGTCCAGCCTTTAATGACTCTGTTTAATGGGAAGGTGGCTGGTTCGCCGCGGCTGTATGAGCTGTCGAACTCGGCGCCGTCAATGGTGGTGCCTTTATAATGCACGGTAACGTTATCGGTGGCTGAAGGTGAGGCTGTACCTGTGCCAGGCGTTAATACCTCATATTGCAAACCGCTTGCAGTGGTTACGATATTGGGTTTTTTAGCGTTTTCTGCAAGAAAGGCTACTCCTGCGGCTTTATTTTCTGCTGGGGTGGTGGCATTGGCCATTGAGAACATGGTAAATCCTATAACAAGAACTGCGACGATTGAAATAATTTGGGTTTGAATTTTTCTCACGACTTATCCTTTATGGTTAACGTAGAAACAATAGTTTACCAAAAAAACCAGCCTTTGTTTCCTAAATCACCTTGGCATTCGCTTAATTGGCTTTGAAATAGTTTCGCCCGTTTGGCTACTTTGTTGGCAATCTGTACGAGTCCGGCTTTTTGTAAATAACTTTTGCGTTGATAGCCGCCATGCCCTTCATGATAGGCAAGATATAAGTTTTTAGCGTCCAGTTTCGATATGCCTAGCCGGGTGTAGCTGACGTTACAATACCAGCCGATAAAATCGGCAGCATCGGCAAACTCATCGCGATCCGCTCCCCAGCTGCCTGCTTTATCCTGATAATTGTCCCAGGTATCATCTTTGGCTTGGGCATAACCGTAGGCGCTACTTTCTCGAGGCAACGGAATGAACCCTAGTAGCCAAGGGCGCGGCGGCTCGGCATCGGCGACAAAGTGCGACTCCTGATGCATGATCGCCATCTGAATGTGAATAGGCACTCCCCATTTTTCGAATGAGTTTTTCGCATCATCATACCAATCCTCTTTTTCCCTGAAAGCAGAGCAAATATTGTCGGTATTTTTAGGTGGAAGTGCTGTGCAGGCAGCCAATATGGGTAACAAGAGCAGGGTTAATAGCTTTTTCATGACGTAATAGCTTGTGTTGGATAGAGATATTGTAAGCGATTCTATTCGACAAGGCTTTCTTCAACGTGGCTGAAGAGTTTGGTCAGGAAAAATAATTCCAATGGAAAAAATACAGACACTACTATAATTGCACTGAGCAGCCTTATACGGTATTTGAACATCAAGATATAAATGGATAATTCAGTGAGGAAAGTTATATGAGTGCAATGGTAAAGCGGCCGTATCGAAAAAATCTAATGTCGCGCGGCTTGATTTATATGGGAGGACAAGAGCGGGAAATTGTCATAAAGGACCTTTCGTTAACGGGGGTGCTTGCAGAATTAAAAGCGGATCAGCTAAATCCCAATACCAAAAACATTTTCGATATGTTAACGGCATCAACCATAATCGATTTATATCTCCCGGAGATACGCTTAGCCGGTGAAGCAGAGGTAGTCAGGGTTGATATGTTTAGCGATCATATGTTGCTTGCCTTGGAATTCAGGAACATTTCCTATGATGTCGATAATCAGCTGTATAAGAGAAAAGCGTATAGAAAAAACATGGTGGCTCCGGGGAAAATCCTGCTGAATGGTGAATATCGCGATTTTAATACCGTGAATGTTTCGGTGGGCGGATTGATGATTAATCTTGCCGAATCGATAGATGTCAAAGTGGGCGAGATAACCCTATTTGAGTTTGAGCAGTTGGGTTTGGATGGCGAGATCAAGGTGATATGGACTGAGCGCACTGCCGATGCAGGCACATTAATCGGTCTCCAATATATACATATGGAAAAAACAGAGATTAAAGGCATACCGAGTTTTGTCCGCTAACAAACCACACAATTCAATTTAGAACGTCTTTAAGAAGGAAAAGGCACATGAAAAAATCGCATAATCGTAAACTGGGGTTGTTTCTGGGTGCTGTTTGTTTATCCTCAACCGTCCTGGCGGAAAGTAATGCTACAGAAGGCGCGGCAAAACCGGTTCATG
>CAZJOY010000447.1:0-2049 GCA_964547705.1 uncultured Methylobacter sp.
ACTTACTTTTTTAAATGAGAACAAACTCGAAGGTAAATTTAATTCAACAATAGCTAACCAAAAAGGCTAAGTAAAATGGAAAAGACGTTCAAGCCAGAGCTAAATATATTTTATACCATCACAACGCTGCTTTTAGCACAAATTTTGGTTCTAATATATATATTTAACCGTAACGAAATCAAACCACATTTAATAGCTGAACCAAGCGAAATTTTGAAATGTAAAGCATACCGCAACATATCTTTGTTAAAAACTGCACTATTCCTTGCAGAAGACCATAGATTTACTCACCACTATGGTTTTGATTTGATTGCTATCACAAGAGCGGTCTATAAATACATCCATCAAAGAAAGCTAGAAGGTGCGAGCACCATCCAGCAACAATTAGTAAGAACAATATCTGGACGGCATGAAATAAGTTTAAGAAGAAAAATCACAGAAATTACATCATCATCCATGTTAACCCTAAATAAAGATAAAGATTTTATAGCTGAAAAATATCTTGAAGTTGCATTTTACGGTTCAAATCTAGATAACATTGACGATGCCATGTATAAATTATCAAAAATATATAACTTATCAACTCAAGATCAGGAATTATATTTTGCACTCGTCGCTTCTTTAAAATATCCAATTCCATTGAAAACAAATAAGAAATGGTTGATCAAACATGAACAAAGAGTTAGTCACATAAAGTCTTTGTTTATTGATTCGAAAATAGAAAGCTAACAAAATTTTCATGTCGGATGGCACTACGTGCCACCGCATAAAACGAAGTTAGGTATTAATTTTGTTCAAGTTTTAAAGCGGCTGATCGGATAGCCTGTGTTTTTTGCGGCCCACTTCCGCGAGTAGTGCCTACGCATAACACGCTAATTTTGTCTTGCCGTTTTCAATCAAGAAATTCGAGGCGGTTATGTCTTCGGCGACCTTCACGCTCGTCAGCGTGTACGCCCAAAGCGCTGCAGCTGATGGCGCTGTGGTTTTTGCGGCTCACTACCTGGGCGTGGGTTGCCTCACGCACCACATGAATTTACTTTAAATCGGTAAACTGAAAGCCTGCACAGGCCGCGTCTTCGGCAACCTTCAGCGCCGTCGGTGTGTAATTCCGAGCGGTTATTTGAAATTGTAACAGTGAAAACTGAAAATCCGTGTCACCACTTAGCTTGCTTTGGGGTTGATAATCAACAATTTTTCTTTGTTCATACCTAACAAAAAGTTCAAACTCGTTCGCGCTACGCTGCTCACTGGACGGCACTACGTGCCGCCGTTTAACTAAAAGTTAGGCATGGTTTAGCATTGTGTCGATCTACTAATATTATTTATTATTGGCCAGCTAATACAGCAGTTAATTTGGCATAGCATCTATTTGCATTAGCAAACTTAATAAGTCCGGTAATCCACGTTCTTCCACAATTTTTCCATTGAAGAATTGGTAAATGTTAACAGCCTGTACCGATATAGTTTTTCCTGTAGGCGGCACTCCATAAAAAGAACCCAGAGGTGATCCATGCATTGTAAAACGAGCTGCAATTTTATTGTTCTCAGCGATCTGTTCCTCTAATGTCCATTGAATATCAGGAAAACCGGTTCGCATCATATGAATGATTTCCATATAACCAGCTAATCCACAAACTGGTTCAGCTCTTCCAGGAACATAAAATTGCGCATCAACTGCTATCAGCTTACTTCCTAACTCCTCATTGGCAGTATTAATGAACTCGACAAAATACGACATAGATACTTTGTTTGATTCCTGAACATCCGTATGATTCATGATGACCGTCTTAGTTTGACTAGGTTATTAGTTAGTGCTGACTATATATTTTGACGGCTTTCCAATAAATCATCAAAATGAAACATCTCTTGAAACAATTTGTTTCTAATTCAGTGATTCCGCAAATTACCTGATAACTCATTGCGATAGACAAGTGGAAAATCAAGTATATTTTATGCAGAATACATATTATCACTTGATACATTGATAATAGTCTAACCCGTTTAAAGCTAAAGAGCAGAGCAGTTCAATCCACCCTGCCTAACAAAAAG
>CAZJOY010000448.1:0-2036 GCA_964547705.1 uncultured Methylobacter sp.
TACGCGCATCGATCAAGCGCTTGGTTTGCTCTGATTTATGCTGGGCTTGCTGTCTGGCGACGATTTCACCGGAGGCATATTTAAAATACTGCACCAGCGGAATATTGGACGGGCAGATATAAGAGCAGCAGCCGCAGCTGATACAGTCTTTCAAGCCGATATCCACCGCCGCATCCAATTGGTTAATGCGGATATTGTTCGCCATATCCAAGGGCCGCAGCCCCGCCGGGCAAACGCTGACGCAACTGGCGCAACGAATGCACGGTTGTTCATCGGTGCTTTTCAGTTCGCTTTGCGTTAATGCCAGAATGCCGCTGGTGGCTTTAACGGTCGGAAGACCGGTATGCGGTAATGAATCGCCCATCATCGGACCGCCCATCACGATACGTGCGGTTGCTTCCTTATCGACCTCGCAAAAATCGAACAGTTCGGAGATTAGCGTACCGAAAGGCACTTCGACATTCATCGGCCGTTTGACCGCGCCGCCCGCGACAGTCACCACACGGTTAAGCAACGGCTGTCCATACCGAATCGCTTTATGGACCGCATAAGCGGTGCCGACGTTATGGATAGTCACGCCAATTTCCGACGAGCGGCAACCGACCGGGACTTCCTTGCCGGTCACATAACGGATCAGCTGGCGATCCCAACCCATCGGATAGCGGGTGGGAATTTGTATGACTTGAATCTGTGCATAAGGCTCGGCAGCTGCCAGCATCGCCTTATAAGCCTGAGGCTTGTTATCTTCAATCGCCACCACGGCATGTTCAGTCTCCATGCCGTGCAGCATTAAGCGCACGCCGTCGATAATCTCCCCGGCGCGCTCCTGCATCAAACGGTCGTCGCAGCATAAATAAGGCTCGCATTCCGAACCATTGATAATCAAGGTATCGACACGGTTTTCGCGGCCCATGTTCAGCTTGACCGCGGTCGGGAAGGTCGCGCCACCCAAGCCGACAATGCCCGCCGCGCCGACGCGCAAACTGATCTCTTCAGGATGTAACTGGAACGGATCATCGACAAGTTGTGTTTTGATCCATTCATCCTTGCCGTCGGTTTCCAGCACGATAGTGCGAATGGGCAGCGCGGACGGATGCGGTGCCGGATAATCGTTAACATCGACAATAATGCCCGAACTGGGTGCATGGACAGGTGCAGAAATTTGGCCTTGACTGTAGGCGAGCAACTGCCCTTTCAACACTTTATCGCCGACCATAATCAGCGGCTCCGCAGGCTTTCCGACGTGTTGTTGCAGCGGAATGTAGAGTTTTTTCGGTAACGGGAAATCGCTGGCGATAGGCAATGCAGCGGTCGCAGTTTTATGCTCCTCCGCATGCACGCCGCCACGAAATAACGGTTTTTTATACCCAAAGGGCATAAGTTTCGTTTGAGCAGACAAGCTGCTCAACTCAGCTTTAAAAAGACTTAACATAGGGCATTACTCCTTGTCGCCGGCGCAGGCAAAGGCTTGGCCCAGCGCCAGTTACGCAAGGTGACTTCAACAGGGTGCATTTGCAGGCATTCGGTCGGACAAACATCGACGCATTTCTTGCAGGCGATACAGGCATCGGCAACGACCGCATGGATTTGCTTCGGCGCGCCGACAATCGCATCGGTAGGACAAACTTTAAAGCAGCGGGTGCAACCGGTGCAGGTATCTTCGCTGACCCTGGCGACCAGCAGCTCTGGCTCTTTAACATCGCTTAAATCCAGATCCAAGCCCAATAACGCGGCGATTTGCTCAGCCAACGCGCTACCACCCGGCGGACACATCGTGGCCGGCGCATTGCCTTCGGCCAAGGCTTCGGCCGCAGGACGGCAGCCCGGAAAGCCGCATTGGCCGCATTGCGAACCGGGCAGCAATGCTTCCAGTTCATCGACAATCGGACTGCTCTCAACTTTTAAATATTTGCCGGCGATACCCAGCAGCAAGCCTAGAAACAGCCCTAACAAGGTTAAACTTACAATGGCGGATAAAACATACATAGTTTGCTTCCTGTAAATTATTTACTGTAAAGCCCTGCAAAACCCATGAA
>CAZJOY010000449.1:0-2011 GCA_964547705.1 uncultured Methylobacter sp.
GGCTTACTGGGCCGATAAACTTAACATTGTTGCACTTGGACTTTGAAACCGCCAGGGTATATGGGCGGTTGTTCGGGATAAATGTGGTCTTGGCAAAAAACTGGGATAGGAGTCTTAGAAGCAAACTCCAGTAGAATCGAACAACAGACTTAGTTTTCCAGTGACCGAGACCATTTTTTGCATGAACCGATCAGAGCTTATCGCACGTATAGCCGATGCTGTACCCCAATTACTTGCCAAGGATGCAGAGCTGGCCATTAAAGTGATTCTGGATACTATCTCTACATCATTGTCGAAAGGCGGACGTGTAGAGATTCGTGGCTTCGGCAGTTTCGCCCTGAATTACCGACCGCCACGTCAGGGTCGTAATCCCAAGACTGGTGACAAAGTAAAAGTACCTGCCAAATATTCGCCTCATTTCAAAGCGGGCAAGGAGTTGCGTGAGCGGGTTGACCTTAAAGGTAAATGAGGTTTTAGTTATCCAGTAACCTAGCTTAGTTTTTTGGTGACTTTGTCGCTAACCCAAAATGGATTTTATACACAAAATTGGTTTGATTTGTGAGGACAGGGAAGAATGATAGCTATATTGAAAAGGATTAGCGTTCATTTCCACGGCTCTTGTCGATAGTAGGAATTTGAACAACGCCACAACCTTCTGCGTCATAAGCAATTGTAACCATGTCACCGATAGCCGGAGCCATATCCAAGTGGGCCAGCTTGTGTTCAACCAATTTGTTGCGACCCATATCCTGGGTAATATTCTCCCCGTCATTGGTCAAGATGGTTCCCAAATAAATGCCTTGCGCCTTTGCTTGTGGGAGAGTTTTGGCTTGACGGATTTCTTCATCCAATAAGGGAAGTCTTACTGAAAGGAAATTTTCGTTCTTGATAATCTGTGCCAGGTGTGCAGGGTCAATCGCATCATAAATCTCTGCACCGTATTTGCGCGCATTGATGCCCGCTGCGCTTCTTGCTATGGCCGAGATTGCTTCAATAGCTTTGAGTGCAATTTTTTCGTCACGATGCGCGGTTTCGATGACGTACATTTTGGCGACCTCGATGGCGAGTTCAACTTGACGCAATCCGATCTCGTTTTGTTTTTCCCGGATTCCGCGATAGTTTTCCACGCGGCTGGTGAGAACATCCAACGGATGCATCACTTGAAACGAGTTGCCTTGAACGATGCCCTCTACCGAACGCCTCCGTACTGCATCAGAATCCATGTTGCCGATCCGATGAATTACATCGATGTTCATGTAGCTATTTTTGTCTTTCTTGACTAAAAAGATTTGTCCGCAAAGGATGGTGATCGCTTGTTCCGAAGGATAATCGGCAACACCGGATATAGCGTCGGCGAAGGCTTTTACGTGCTCACGGCTACCAAGGAAATCAACATCACGGCTAATAAATGGCGTGTTCTGTTTATCGGCGATCACATCAATGTTGAAGTGTTCAACCCAAAACACCAGTGCTTGACCACCAACAAGCACTGCATCGGACGGCGTATTGGACAGTATCTGTTGCATTGCCTCTTTGGAGATAGGGATCTCTTGTAATGCACTTGCATCAAAATTCCTCATTGTGATACCTCACTGTGCTATTGCGCGCCAAGCCGTGAAACATGGAGGCATCCGTGGCCTTAGCTAAACCGCGTTTTATAAGTTCACCAAACTGACGCCGGTTATTGTCTTTTTGGGTGGCATAGACATCCTGAATGAAGCCTTTCACGCCAGTCAATTCCCGATATTTTTCAGCCGATAGCAACACAACCGACTCGCGGCCATTTTTCGTAATCATCAGCGCTCCATCAGCTAGTGCCGTGTCAATGGCCTGACCAAGTCGATTTTTTGCATCTTTGGCTGTAATGGATTTCATATGAATACTTTAGCTAAAGTAGCTATTTTATGCAAGACTGACAAGAAATAATGGGTAACTGGCCAGCGGTGCCCTTAAGGTAGGCGGTTTCAAGCACCAAGTGCAAAAAGTGCCGCGTGATGTAGCTTAAAGTCAA
>CAZJOY010000450.1:0-1961 GCA_964547705.1 uncultured Methylobacter sp.
TGTTTTAGTGACCGGTTCCAGTCGGGGCATTGGTAAAGCGATTGCATTATATCTGGCTAAACAGGGCTTTGATTTAGTTATCCATTGCCGCAGCCAACGTACTCAGGCCGAGGAGGTTGTTGCCGAAATCGGGCAGCTAGGCCGACACGCCAGGATCTTACAATTCGACATCGCCGATCGCGAGCAATGCAGCGCACAACTCAATCAGGATATTGAAAGTCACGGCGCTTATTACGGCGTAGTTTGCAATGCCGGCATTACCGCCGATAACGCGTTTCCGTCGCTGACCGGCGAACAGTGGGACAGCGTGATTCACAGCAATCTCGACGGTTTTTACAATGTCTTGCAGCCTGTCGTGATGCCAATGGTCAGGCGTCGCAAACCGGGGCGCATCGTCACTTTATCGTCGGTTTCGGGTTTAATGGGCAACCGCGGCCAGGTCAATTACAGCGCCGCAAAAGCCGGAATTATCGGCGCGACCAAAGCACTGGCGTTGGAAATGGCAAAACGCGACATTACCGTTAATTGTGTCGCCCCAGGTTTGATCGAGACCGAAATGGTCAACGAATTGCCTCTGGATGAAATCAAGAAAATGATCCCGGCGCGCAGGGTCGGCAGTCCCAAAGAAGTGGCGGCGGTCGTGGCCTTTTTAATGTCCGAGGATGCCGGCTATGTGACCCGGCAGGTCATTTCCGTTAATGGTGGCTTATGTTGAAACGCGTGGTGGTGACCGGCATGGCCGGGATTTCGCCGATAGGCAATAGCTGGCCGCAAGTTGCCGAGCGCCTTAAAAACAAGTCTACCGGCATTCAATTCATGCCGGACTGGGATAAATATCAAGGCTTGAATACCCGTCTAGGAGGGCCGGCCGACTTTACCCGGCCCGAGCATTATTCGCGTAAGCAAGTGCGCGGCATGGGCCGCGTCGCGTTAATGGCGACTTATGCAACCGAGCTGGCGCTGATCGATGCTGGTTTATTAAATAGCGATTGCCTTAAAAGCGGACAGATGGGCGTTGCCTACGGCAGTTCATCGGGCAGCCCCGACGCTATCGCCGAGTTCGGCAACATGCTGCTGAATCATGCGACCGGCGGCCTGAACGCGACATCGTATATCAGGATGATGGGCCATACCGCGCCGGTCAATATCAGTCTGTTTTTCGGCATAAACGGCAGGATTTATACAACCTCAAGCGCCTGTACTTCCAGCAGCCAAGGCATCGGTTATGCGTATGAAGCGATAAAGTTCGGCCTGCAAAAGCTGATGGTGGCGGGCGGAGCCGAGGAGCTTTCACCGATTCAGTCCGCGGTATTCGATACCTTATTTGCAACCAGTCTTCGCAACGATGCACCGGATAAAAGTCCCCGGCCTTTTGATCGCGACCGGGACGGCCTGGTGATCGGCGAGGGCGCAGGCACGTTGATATTGGAAGAGTTGGATCATGCCTTGGCGCGCGGCGCTGAGATTCATGCGGAATTGGTGGGATTTGGCACCAATTCCGACGGCCTGCATGTGACCCAGCCTAACAGTGACAGTATGCAGGTTGCGATGCGTCTGGCTTTGCAGGATGCCGAGCTTGACGCTTCCGCAATTGGTTATATCAGCGCGCACGGTACCGCAACCGGTCACGGCGACATCGCCGAAAGCCATGCGACCGCAGCGGTATTCGGCGATAAAACACCGGTCAGTGCGCTGAAAAGCTTTACCGGCCACACTCTGGGCGCTTGCGGTGCGCTGGAAGCCTGGGTGGCGGTAAAGATGATGAATGAAGGCTGGTTTCATGCCACGTCCAATCTTGACAACATTGACCCGGAATGCGCCCAGCTGGACTATATTAAAGAGGATATCCGCAAGCTCGATTGCGACTATGTGATGAGTAACAATTTTGCTTTTGGGGGTATCAATACCTCTTTGATTTTTAAGCGTTGGGATAGATGACATCCCATTCAACCTGGAGAACT
>CAZJOY010000451.1:0-1952 GCA_964547705.1 uncultured Methylobacter sp.
AGTATTAACTGATTGCATCGGCCTTCCCATCACTGAAGAAAAAATTGCCGGCATTGATCTTAATATCCTTAAAACCGCTAAAGCCGGGGAGTTTATCGATGTCGACGAACCACTGTTGAATCACGCTTTAAGCATTCTTAAATCCGGTCTTAATATCTCTAAACAACAAGCTTATGTTGACGGCGATATGCCCGGCTCGGTACGCATCGCTTGCGCCAGCAACGACAGCATCAACGTTGACGGCCATTTCGGCTCTTGCAGCCAATTCATGGTTTACCAGGTTTCAGCCGATGAAGCCCGGTTAATCGACGTGCGCAATACCGATATTCCTGACGATCTTGAAGTCGACGATAAGAACGTATTCAGGGCGGAACTGATCCAGGATTGCCAAGTGCTTTATATCACCTCGGTCGGCGGCCCTGCGGCAGCCAAAATCGTTAAACTGGGCATTCATCCAATGAAGCTGCCCGCCACTGAAGCTATTGCCGACATCATCGGCCAGCTACAAACAGTGATTGCCGGAACGCCTCCGCCTTGGCTTGCGAAAGTCATGGGTATTGATGCAAGCGATCGCTTCAGGTTTGAAAGAGAGGAGGCAACAGGATGATTACCACCGAACAAATCAGCTCCGTCATCGCAAAAATAGAATCGATGGGCCTTAATGACGACACTGTTTCCGAGTTAAGGCAACAATATTCGCCCATCCATTTTACTTACTGTATGGACGATGACCTGCCCAATAACACGCCGGTTATTGAGCATAAAGATTTCAATCTTTATTTAATCGACGGGCGCGAACACTGCCTGTGCCTGACCAACGATTACGATGCAGCAACCGGCATTGTCGTTGCAGAAATCATCCCTGACTAAACGGAACATCCTATGTCCGGCCATGAAAGCCCTGTCAGCGTTCCTTTTGCCGATTGCAGTCTTTGTCCGTTTCGCGGCAAAACCCTGCTGATGGGGCGTTGCATGCCCGGCGACACCTGCGTATTCGTGGAAAGCGGCCGTCAAATCGACCGCTTTTTTCGCGTTAACCCAGGTTTTGCCGAGCAATACCTGCACGACCGATTTTGGGAACGACGCGCCATTGCGGTCCGCTACGCGCCGCAAAAAGCGCTTGCCGAGCTGATCGACGATGAAGATGAAGTGGTCAGGCGTGCGGTCGCCTATCGGATACCGCCGTCGCAACTGCATCTGTTAATCGACGATGCCGACCGGGAAGTGCGGATGACTGTGGCCGACCGCCTAGCGCCTGAAGACCTGGAAAAGATGGCCGGCGACAAAGACTATATCGTCAGGCTGACGATAGCCAAAAGGCTGCCGAAAGGCCGGCTGTTTCGGTTTATTCGCGACGAAGACCTGCAAGTACGGAAAATCGTGGCCGAACGTTTGCCCGAAGTCAGCCTTGGCTTAATGGCTGACGACTGTGCGCCTGAAGTCCGGCGCATCGTCGCCGAGCGCATGGACCCGGTTGATGCGGTGATCATGCTAAACGATGCCGACTGGGTCGTGCGGTATACCGCTGCCCAGCGCGTTGCGCCCGAAGCACTGGCTTGTCTACTTGATGATCCCGAACCCGATGTCAGGGCGCTGGCGCAGGATCGATTAAATATACCTTCTCATAACACCGAGAAACCGGGAGCAGCGTATGACTGATCAACCTTTTCGACTTGACGGGCAACAGCTTGCGAAAATCTGCAAGCACACCCTGCCCGACCAAGACGACGAATTACTACTTTCCAAACTTCAAGCGCTGAATCCGTGCTATCCGATTCGCTTGGCCAAAACCGGCGAAGAATGGTACCGGTTGGGCGGCATTGTCGATATGGACGGAAAACGCATTGCCAATAATTTGATCGAATGGACCGAGCGCACCTATATCGAATGCGGCAAAAATTTACAGACATTGATCGACCATGCGCGGGAACAACAGTTCATCCCCACCCGGG
>CAZJOY010000452.1:0-1934 GCA_964547705.1 uncultured Methylobacter sp.
TGGGCTTGGCTTTACTCATTTGATGCAGGTCTTCGGTCATTGCGATGGCATAGGCGAGCACTGTTATTGCGATCCCTAAATAGCCGATGAAATGATTCTTCAAATCTAATGGCGTTGCGGTAATTATTTCTTGAGCAAAACTTGCCGAAGGAAAAAGACCAAGTAATGCTAAAACAAAAAAACAACCGATATTCCTGCATTTTTGTTCAACTCCACAAGGCTTCTCAGTCTTTGAACTGATAAATAAGGTATGAAATGGAACGTCCATTGATTAAGTCCTCAAGGTACTTTCAAAAATGGAGCGATAGTAAGACTTTCGAGCTCAAGATCCCGTAAAGATACAGCCACTGATGAGAAACAGATTATTTCGTTTATAGATACAGATAAACCGATTGTCTATCTGAGAGCGTCGACTTTGAATCCTGCCCCGTTTCAACGGACTGGCGCCGGAATTGTTCCGACAAGAACAGTCGCGGCCAGCGACCCTACAAAAGTTGCATGAATAGATTGCTACTTAGTTTCCGATGCTTTCTTAAACCGGATCTTGCTTAACCGGCTCTCACGGCCATGATCGATAATCGGTGCAGGATAAGCGCAAGCACTGTGCTTCTTATCCCATTGATGGATAATTTTGGCCGAGAAAGCCTGCAATTCCGGTAGCCAGCGATAAATGTACCGGCAGTCCCGGTCGAATTTAAGTTGCTGTAACCAAGGATTAAAAATCCTGAAATACGGTTGCGCATCGCAACCGGTCGAAGCGGCCCATTGCCAGTTGCCGTTATTGACGCAAGGATCGTAATCGACCAGATGTTGGGCGAAGTAACGCTCGCCCCAGCGCCAGTCGATATGCAGATCTTTGACCAAGAATGATGCGGCGATCATTCGCACCCGGTTATGCATAAATCCGGTAGCGTTTAGTTCGCTCATACCAGCGTCCACTATCGGAAAGCCGGTCATGCCATCGCACCAGGCTTGAAAATAATCCGGATTATTATCCCAATGCAAACTATCAAACTTTTCCAAGAAAGCTTGCCCGAAAACCTGCGGAAAGTGATAGGCGATATGGGTGAAAAAGTCGCGCCAATATAATTGCCGAAGCAGCGGATGCTCACTGCCGAGCCGTTCGAAAATCGCGTAAAACACTTCCCGAACCGAACAGGTACCGAACTTTAAATGAGCAGAAAGCCGGCTGGTTGCATTCAGTGCCGGAAAGTCGCGCGTGCGTTGGTAATCGTCATAGTCCCCAAGCCGATCCAGTATCGCCAGAGATTGACTACGGCCGCCTTTGATTACAGTCTTGAAAGGCGATAAATCCAGTTGCTCGATATTGAATTCAGAAGCCACCTCCAAAAAATTAGGCTTCACCCACACTTGTGGCAAAGCCACCGGAATCTGTTTAGCGTTGTTATAAAACGCCGTGAACACTTTATAAGGCGTTTGATCGTTTTTTAACGCCTGCTCCGGCTCGTTAAGCAAAACGTCGGGAAGCGTATGCAGCATAATGCCCAACCGTTCGCAAACAGTCGCCAGTTCATCATCGCGCCGCCGACTGAAAGGCGTGTAATCACGATTGATAAATACGGCTTGTATCTGTTGCTGTTCATGCAGGCGGCTTACCACTTGCTCCGGCAGCGCGTGATAAAGCGCCAGTTTCCCACCTGCCGCTTGCAACTGTTGCTGAAGATCGCGAATAGACTCCAACATAAACTGCAAGCCCGCTTTGCTCTGGTAAGGATGCGGCTCAATCTGCCGGGGATCGAAAATAAAACAAGCAATGACCCGCCCTGAAAGCCGTAAGGCTTCAAGCAGCGCGGTATTATCGTGAAGACGCAAGTCGCGCCGGAATATGAACAGTGAAGTGGAATATTGGCTCATCGCAGGGTTCCATCACTTGAGAGGCTGTGAAAGTATTATCAAAATTAGTTTAAAAACCT
>CAZJOY010000453.1:0-1932 GCA_964547705.1 uncultured Methylobacter sp.
ACTTCAACCGATGCGGGTTATCCGCATCGCTACCCAAGCGGCGGTGCCGGTCGGCTTCGTAATCTTCATAGTTACCCTCAAACCAGACCATATTACTGTCACCCTCGAACGCCAGCATATGCGTGGCGATTCTGTCCAGGTACAAGCGGTCATGCGAAATAACCACCGCGCGGCCGGGGAAAGCCAGCAAGGATTCTTACAATGCCCGCAAGGTTTCAACGTCCAGGTCGTTGGTCGGTTCGTCAAGCAACAGCACGTTGCCGCCGGTTTTAAGCAGCTTGGCTAAATGCACACGGTTGCGTTCGCCGCCGGAAAGATCGCCGATACGTTTTCCCTGATCTGCACCTTTAAAGTTAAAACGACCGACATAAGCGCGGGACGGCGTTTCATATTTGCCGACCGTAATCAAATCCAGCCCGTCGGAAATTTCATCGAACACGGTTTTTTTCGGATCCAGGTCATCGCGCATCTGGTCGACGTAGGCCATCTCAACCGTCTGTCCCAGCGTTAAAGTGCCGGAATCGGGCTTGTCGATACCGGCCATCATGCGGAACAGTGTGGTTTTACCGGCACCGTTCGGGCCGATAATGCCGACGATACCGCCGGGCGGCAGTTTAAAACTTAGGCCGTTGATTAACAGCTTGTCGCCGAATGCTTTGCTGATGTTGTCGGCCTCAATCACCACGTCGCCCAGGCGAGGCCCGGGTGGAATATAGATTTCCTGAGTCTCGTTGCGTTTTTGCACATCGGATGACGACAATTCGTCAAAACGGGCCAGACGGGCTTTGCTCTTGGCATGACGGCCTTTGGGATTGGAGCGAACCCATTCCAACTCTTCTTTCATGGCTTTTTGGCGGGAAGATTCCTGTTTTTCTTCCTGCAACAGTCGGTTGCTCTTTTGCTCTAACCAGCTGGAGTAATTGCCTTCCCACGGAATGCCGGAGCCTCTGTCCAACTCCAGAATCCATCCGGCGACATTGTCCAAAAAGTAACGATCATGGGTTACCGCGACTACAGTTCCGGGATAATCGTGCAGGAATCTTTCCAGCCAGGCGACCGATTCTGCGTCCAAATGGTTGGTCGGTTCGTCCAATAACAGCATGTCGGGATTAGACAGCAGTAATCGGCACAGCGCTACACGACGTTTCTCGCCACCTGAAAGTTTGGTTACATCGGCATCCCAATCCGGCAGCCTTAACGCATCGGCAGCGACTTCGAGTTTGCGTTCCAGGTTATGACCGTCGCAGGCATTGATAATGTCTTCCAAGCGAGCCTGATCGGCGGCTAACTTGTCAAAATCGGCATCGGGCAATGCGTAAGCCGCATAGACAGCGTCAAGTTGTTCTAGAGCCGCTTTGATTTCTGCAACTGCCTCTTCGACATTACCGCGCACGGTTTTATTGGGATCGAGCTGCGGCTCTTGCGGCAGGTAACCGATATTAATGCCTTTGAGCGGAATAGCTTCGCCTTCAATCTCTTTATCGATGCCAGCCATGATGCGCAGCAGCGTCGATTTACCCGAGCCGTTTAAACCCAATACGCCGATTTTTGCGCCGGGGAAGAACGACAGCGAGATGTCTTTGAGGATATATTTTTTTGGCGGGACAATTTTGCCGACCCGGTTCATTGAATAGATGTATTGAGCCATAGTGTTTAGTCAATCCAGTTTAGGTTGTTAGTGTTGGCTATTATTCCACGTTATTCAGTAATTTTTAAGCGTTGATCAGTGATAGCTGCTTGTACAGACAGAGAACTCATGAAAAGATCGTTAAGTCATGGCTTTAACGGCGAGGGGCTTATACGGGGCCAATACAATTAAGTTTAATGTTGTTTATCATAGGGAAATAACTTGAAATAGATTGTTGCTAGTTGAATTAGAATATAAAGCTGAGTTGAGCAGCTTGTCTGCTCAAACGAAACTTATGCCCTTTG
>CAZJOY010000454.1:0-1929 GCA_964547705.1 uncultured Methylobacter sp.
TGCCCAGATCCAATGCGCTCTAACCCTGTCCGCAAAACCGCCTTGGTGACCGACTATCGTCGGCACGGCTTCCGCGCAGAGATTGTTATTCCCGGTCATGCATTCTCGACAATGCATGCAACTGCCGGCATTCCACCCTACCCCGACCTTTTGCCCGACCCGCAAGCCTTTGACATAATCGCCAACAGCAACGACGCGTCCGACCGCCTCATGTCCCAAAATAACCGGATACTGAGACAATCCCCATTCATTATTGAGGATAGAGAGGTCGGAGTGGCAAAGGCCGCAATATTGGACCGCAATTTCAACCTCTTCCGGCCCGAGCGGGCCTGGGTTGTAGGTAAAAGGTTCAAGTTTTTGCTTCGCGCCGCGCGAAGCCCATCCACGAATTTCAGTCATTACGATTCCCCTTTTTTATACAAAAGGTTAATGTCGGTTCATTGCGTGCCCAATCCACCTAATGTTTTATGAGTTAGATTACGTAACCTCAGAGCTACTTAACGCCTCCGATTCACAATTGAGGCTGGTGCATTTTTTCCTGGCTGAAGCAGGTGCGTACAAAAAATCGTCGTAAGGTAAATTTTCATTATCAGCCTTACCCAATTTACATTTTTCTATCATCCAGCGTCGCTGAAAGTAGTCTAAAAAAAGATCCGGCATGTTCCATTTTTCAGACTCAAAAAAGAATCGACTATCAAAATTGAGTTCAGACTGCCAATGCAAATAAGGCATTCTTCCTACCGGTTCAGACAGGTAAAAGCTGTTATAAATTTCCATGATTTTTTTTTGCTTCCGAAGAATAATAAACAACGGTATATTCGGCAGGCTGTCGTAGACAAAAACGCCCAATGTCCCACTGTCCCTTTCATAAATGCGTCCTGCTATATCTTCAAGCGATGTTAAAAACAACCGGTTATATTGTCTAAACTCATCGACGCTGAAACCTATTGTTTCTCTCCCGCAAAGTTCCGAAATCGGGCAATCCTTCAAAATAAGCATCCTGACATGAACGCCTTTTTTAATGGCAAGCTCAAACTCCCGGCAATGATGTTTATAGCGGGGATCGAAGGTAATCAGCCAATAAACATAATCGCCTGGATACAGGCTGTGCATGATCTCGGAAAAATCCAATTCTTTCTCGGTTATTCCTAAGAATCCCCGTTTTTTAGCATTGATCACGGTCCCATCGATATACTTTGTCAACACGTTATGAAATATCTTCTCTGTTTCTCTACGCTCTTCGGTAGCGATGATCCAGTGATGAAAAAATCCCACTGAAATCACTACCGACGTGAACAAGCCGAATTCAGCGATTATCTTTAACAACCACACGTATTCTTTATCGCCAAGGTCGGTTGCCAGAACGCCAAAGATTTTATAAACGGTGAACCCACCAAAGATAAGAACCAGCGCAAAAAGCCATTTCAGGATATTAATATTCGATGACATATTCTATTGCCCCTACCCATTTAATTGGGCCTATAGATGATTATGTACCTTCTTTCCATGACGACAGGTAAGTCTGCTGTTCCCGGCTTAATTTATCGATACTCAAGCGCATAGCCGCCAGTTTCATCTTGGCGACTTGCTGGTCAATATCGCTGGGCACCGGGTAAACAGCGTTTTTAAGATCAGCGCCATGCTGCCATAAATAGACGATGCTCAAGGCCTGGTTGGCAAAACTCATATCCATGACAGTAGCCGGATGGCCTTCTGCCGCCGCCAACTTAACCAATCGCCCTTCAGACAACAGCCGAACGGTGCGCCCGGTCTTAAACCGGTAAGCTTCAACGCCTTTGCCCGGACGATGTTTTTTTACAGATAATTTGCCCAGCGCCGGCATGTTGATTTCAACACTAAAATTCCCGGAATTCGCCAACACGCAATCGTTCTTAACCACGTACAAAGTCCCCTCAACCAACACTGCCC
>CAZJOY010000455.1:0-1929 GCA_964547705.1 uncultured Methylobacter sp.
TGCCAATGAAGTGCTGTCGCGCTATGTCCGCGAAACCGGCGATTACCCCGAAAGCGTCGCCATCAGCATCTGGGGCACCAGCGCGATGCGCACCCACGGCGACGACGTCGCGCAAATTCTGGCGTTGCTCGGCGTACGCCCTGTCTGGCAGCACGAAAACCGCCGCCTAACCGGCGTCGAAGTGATCCCGCTGGACGAATTGAAACGCCCGCGTATCGATGTGACGACCCGCATCAGCGGTTTTTTCCGCGACGCATTTCCGCAACTGATCGATTTGATCGACGATGCGGTCAATGCCGTCATTGCGCTTGACGAACCGCTGACGAAAAACTTTGTCCGCAAACACTATCTTGCCGAATTGGGTGAATGGATAGGCCAAGGTCTATCCGAAAACGAAGCCTCGCAGCGCGCCGCGCTCCGCATTTTCGGTGCCAAACCCGGCAGTTACGGCGCGGGCATATTGCCTCTGATCCAGGAAAAAAACTGGCAGGCCGACGCCGACTTCGCCGAAGCCTATGTCAACTGGGGCGGCTATGCTTACGGCCGCGACCGGCAAGGCCACGACCAACGCGATGCATTCCGCACCCGGCTGTCCGGCGTCCAGGTCGCACTGCACAACCAGGACAACCGCGAGCACGATATTTTCGACAGCGACGATTACCTGCAATTCCACGGCGGCATGATCGCGACGATCCGCGCGTTGACCGGAGCCCAACCGCGCAAATATTTCGGCGACAGCCACGATCCGGCGCGGGCGCAAGTGCGCGACCTGAAAGAAGAAACCTTGCGCGTGTTCCGCTCGCGCGTGGTCAACCCCAAATGGCTGGACAGCATCCGCCGCCACGGCTACAAAGGCGGGCTGGAACTGACCGCGACCGTCGATTACCTGTTCGGCTACGACGCGACCGCGCAAGTCATGGACGATTGGATGTACGAACAAGTCGCCGAAACGTATGCGATGGACCCGGAGATGCGCAATTTTCTGGAACAAGCCAACCCCTGGGCGCAAAACGCGATTGCAGAGCGCTTATTGGAAGCCGCCGGCCGGGGCATGTGGGCAGAGCCGAAACAACAAACGCTGGATGCCTTGCAGGCTTTATACCTGCATAGCGAAACCTTGCTGGAGGCGCGTGGCGAAACGCCGCGTAGTGCTTAATGATTTTTTGTCCACGAAATACACGAAAAGCACGAAAATATCCGTATAGCTGTCAATATGACATTAACAGCAAAATGACCTTGGCGTTGGAGTGCAGGCTTCGCCTGCTTTGGCAAGCAAAGCTTGCACTCCAAAACACTTTATTAATTTTTTCGTGTTTTTCGTGTATTTCGTGGACAAATATTTCTTTTTAAAATGACCCAAACCATTTTCCCTTTTTCCGCAATCGTCGAACAGACTCAGCTCAAAACCGCGTTACTGCTGTGCGCTGTCGATCCGTCGCTAGGTGGCGTGCTGATACGCGGAGACAAAGGCACTGCCAAAAGCACTGCGGCGCGGGCGCTGACCGACATTCTCCCGACGATCCAGCGGGTTGCCGGTTGCGCCTACAACTGTTTGCCCGGCGCGCCGTATCAACATTGCGAAACCTGCAATCACGAACATGCCGCACCGCAAGCCGACAGCGTACCTTTCATCACGTTACCGCTGGGCGCGACCGAAGACCGCGTTATTGGCACGCTGGATTTGGAGCAGGCGCTAAAAGGCGGTCAGCGCGTATTCAAGCCCGGCCTGCTCGCATCGGCACACCGCGGCATATTGTATATCGACGAAGTCAACCTGCTCCCTGACCATCTGGTCGATGTATTGCTGGATGCGGCGGCGATGGGCGTTAATACCGTACAGCGCGAAGGCCTGTCGGTCAGCCACCCTGCCCGCTTCACGCTGATCGGCACGATGAACCTTGAAGAAGGCGATTTGCGCCCGCAATTACT
>CAZJOY010000456.1:0-1926 GCA_964547705.1 uncultured Methylobacter sp.
GATGGAATTTTTATTGAAACGCATCCAAAGCCGGAATCTGCATTATGTGATGCAGCTTCCCAACTTTCAGTTTATGCACTTGAAGAATTTCTCAAACCGTTGCTTGAGCTTCATTCTATTGCACGACAGTATAAATAAATGAATTCAATCGTTCATCTTTTCCAAGAACAGCAAACTTATCTCAATCAATTTTTTAGTGAACTGGATATAACTATGCGGCAAACAATAAAGGCAAAACACGAGCTATGCTTGTACGAACTAAAAAAAGCGGTAAACGATTTTCTTGAGTTTACCGAAGATCTAACGTTGCTCCAGGCGGTTAATGAAAGGGCTCAGGAGATGGCCCGGGCGGTCGATGGCTTGCAACAATTGTTGCAACAGGGCTTTGTTGGAAACAAGCTGGTTAAGGCCGTTAATACTTCCGAGGCGGCGGCCCTGCTCGATGAGATTGTCGATGCCGATGCGGTCAGTGAGCTGGAGGCTTATATGCTGTCTGCAGCAGAAGATGTTGAGGATGCCGAGATCACGCAGTTCTTAACCGAGGTAATGGACAAGGTTGAACGTAAATATAATCTGCTGCTCGAAAAAGCGCATACTTATAATGCGCTACTTAAAGGTTAGGCCGGTATTGTTCTAATAGTTGCGCTGTACAGAAAATAGCGCCAATAAAGTTAACGCTTGTTTATATTCGGAATCGGGTAGAACACTTAATGCGGATATTGCTTTCTGGGCTTCCTCATCGGCGCGTTGTTCTGTGTAATCAATGGCTTTAGTGCTTTGCACGATGGCATAAACATCGTTAAAGGCATCACGGTTACCATTTTTGATCGCATCAATAATAATCTTGGCTTCGGTTTCGCTGCTATTTTGAATGGCGTAAATCAGCGGTAAGGTCGGTTTGCCTTCGGCAAGGTCATCGCCGAGATTCTTGCCCAATTCGTCTATGCTGGCTTTGTAATCGAGAGCGTCATCAATCAGTTGAAAAGCAATGCCCAAATGTTGGCCATACAGCGCTAAGCCTTGTTCGGTTTCAGCTGATGCTCCGGCAATAACGGCAGCTAATTTAGTTGCGGCGCTAAATAAAATAGCTGTTTTCCGGGCAATAACTTCAAGGTATTTTTCTTCGGTAGTCTCAGGGTCATTACAGTTTAAAAGTTGCAGTACCTCGCCTTCGGCAATGGCTGTGGTCGTTTTCGAGAGTATTTCCATAACCCGCATATTGCCGGTACGCACCATCATTTCAAATGCACTGGAATAAAGGTAGTCACCTACCAGTACGCTGGCGGCATTGCCCCAGACCGCGTTGGCCGACTCTTTGCCGCGTCTGAGGTCGGAATCGTCGACAACATCATCATGCAGTAGTGTAGCGGTATGAATGAACTCAATAACCGCAGCCAGTATCAGATGATTATTACTGACATCGCCCAATGCCTTGGCTGCCAATAACAATAACATCGGACGCAATCTTTTGCCGCCGTTGCCCACTATATACCGGCCCATTTGGTTAATAAGGACAACATCGGAACTTAACTCGTTAATGATGAGTTGGTCGACAGCTTTTGCCTCGGATGTCGTTAATTTTTTGATTGAATCAAAATCGATGGGGGCAGATGTATTGCTGGAAGATTGTGGATGCGATGACATTATGTATGTGCTGCGTATAGTTTGGGTTACTTTTCATGCCAAATAGCCATGAAAATCAAAATCTGTTAGACTATTATAACTTAATAAAACATTAATCGCCCATGCTATTGAACATGATCGGTTGATGATAATAGCTTTCTTATGCTATTTTAATAAGATACAAAGCGTTGGGTTAATTTAGATTGACTTAGCCTTGTTTTATAAATATAATTTTTTGTTCACTTTAAACAGATTAATGCTTGATGGAGCTTGCGCCGATGTATGCGGTAATTCAAACAGGTG
>CAZJOY010000457.1:0-1905 GCA_964547705.1 uncultured Methylobacter sp.
CGAAGTAGGTTACCGTAGCGGCGGCAATGAGCAAACTCTTGGCTCAGTGCCGAAAGAAGCATTAATGCTGACCAAAGATGAGAATATTATCGACATCCGTTTAGCTGTACAGTATCAAGTTAAAAACGCAAAGGATTTTGTTTTCAACATAGTCAATCCTGCGGCTACCTTGAAACAAGTCACCGAAAGCGCGCAGCGTGGAGTGATCGGCAGCAGTGAAATGGACTTTGTTTTAACTGAGGGGCGTAGCGAAGTTGTGGCCCAGATTAAAAAGGAAATTCAGGAGGTTATTGATAGCTACAACTCCGGCATTCAGATTACCAGTGTCAATCTTCAGGATGCGCAACCGCCTGAACAAGTACAAAATGCATTTGAAGACGCTATTAAAGCGCGTGAAGATGAACAGCGCTTGATCAACGAAGCGGAAGCCTATTCTAATGACGTTGTTCCCAAAGCGCGCGGCGCCGCAGCCAGAAAAATGCAGGAAGCCGAGGGCTATAAAGAACAGGTTATTGCTCAGGCGGAAGGCGAATCAAGCCGTTTTTCCAAATTGCTTGGCGAATATACTAAAGCGCCGGATGTGACCAGAAAACGTCTTTATATTGAAGCTATGGAATCCGTATTGGGTGAAACCAATACTGTGATGGTTGACGTTAAAGGCAGCAACAATATGCTTTATTTACCATTAGATAAAATGATCCAGCATCAGCCTTTGATTCAACAACCTAATGCTTCTCAAGGCACAGCAGAACAACCTCCTCATTCAGCGGTTGAAGCCACACAACCTCCGGCTGTGCGATCTTCAACTCGTGGTCGTGACGCAAGGGGACGCTAATGACACAGAATAAAATATTGGTAAGCCTGGGCGCATTGTTGTTTATCAGCATGATGTGTTTGTTTACCGTCAGTGAGACAGAAAAAGCCATTAAGTTTCGTTTAGGCGAAATTGTAAAGAACGATTACGAGCCTGGATTGCATTTTAAATGGCCGCTTATCAACAATGTAAAAAAGTTTGATAAACGTATTCAAACGATGGATGCCAAACCCGAACGTTTTTTAACGGCTGAAAAGAAAAATGTTATTGTTGATTCTTTCGTTAAATGGCGCATTGGTGACGTAACCACTTTTTATACGGTTGTTGCCGGTGATATAGATCAGGCTAATTTACGTCTGGATCAAATCGTTAAAGACGCTTTTCGTGGCGAATTTGGCAAACGCAATATCAAGCAATTACTGTCAACGGATCGTCAGGTTATCCGTGAAGTACTGATTAAAAATGCCAAACCTCTTGCTGCTGATTTGGGTATGGAAATTGTTGATGTCCAAGTCATGCGAATTGATTTGCCGGAAGAAGTGAGTAGTTCCGTATTCCGTAGAATGGAAGCGGAACGTGAGCGAGTTGCCCGTGAGTTTCGCTCGCAAGGTGCCGAAGCTGCAGAAAGAATTCGCGCCGATGCTGATAGGCAACGGGTTGTTACTATGGCGAACGCATTTCGTGATGCAGAAATGCTTCGCGGTGAAGGCGATGCCAAATCTGCGGAAATCTATGCTAAAGCCTATGGCTCTGACACAGAGTTTTTTACCTTCTACCGTAGCTTGAATGCTTACAAGAAGACATTTACCAGTTCAAGCATGATGGTGCTTGATCCTGATTCTGACTTCTTTAAATACTTTAAGCAGCAGAAATAGCTAAAGACACGATTCCCAAGTTTTGGCTTGGGAACCAGTAACCAACGCTCCGCATGCGGGGCGTTTTGTTTGAGTGGACATACAAAACATGCAACAAAAAGACTCTTGGCTTTTGCCCGATGGCATAGAAGAGATTTTGCCGGAAGAGGCTAAGCATCTTGAAAGCCTGCGCCGAAAGATACTGGACACATTTGCCTGCTGGGGCTATGAATTAGT
>CAZJOY010000458.1:0-1898 GCA_964547705.1 uncultured Methylobacter sp.
CCGTCGTATTTTAATGCGACGGCAATGTCCGAGGTGTAGTAGGTCTTAGCCATGATGATCTAGGTGATTACCGCAAAAAGAACAGCACCCACGAAAATTACGAAAGGCACGAAAAATACAATATGTTCGTGTTTTTTGTGTTTTTCGTGGACGATGCTTTTTGGCGGATTCATTATTAAATCATTTAAGGCAGCGTAACCAGTTCAGGCGCTTGCCAGTCAGGGTTTCTGTGTTCTACAACAACGGTGGTGTATATGCCGCCGCGCACATTGAACTCGGCACGGATGCGCATGAAATTCGGCGCTATGGCTTTGACGATGTCGTTCAGGATTTCATTGGTGACCGCTTCATGGAATGCGCCTTGCTCCCTGAATGCCCACATGTACAGTTTAAGCGCTTTGAGTTCGACGCACAGTTTTCCCGGTACGTATTCAATTTGGATAGTGGCAAAGTCCGGTTGGCCTGTTTTGGGGCACAGGCAGGTGAATTCGGGAATATCAATGCGAATGGTGTAATCACGGCCCGGTTGCGGGTTGTCGAAAGTTTCCAGGTCTTTGCTTGGTTGTGTTGTCATTTTCTGCTTATAGATGAAAGGGATATATAAAAAATTCGATACTGACTTAATTATCGTTAATAATAGTCGGTTATTTTAATTCAACTGTTGAGATATTCATACCAGTACTATGAAACTGGAAAAAATCAAGCTTTCAGGTTTTAAATCCTTTGTTGATCAAACGGTCATACCGATCAGCGGTAATTTGACTGCCATTGTCGGGCCTAACGGCTGCGGCAAATCCAATATTATCGATGCAGTGCGTTGGGTCATGGGCGAAAGCTCTGCTAAACATTTGCGCGGCGGAAGCATGGCTGACGTGATTTTTAACGGTTCATCGGGACGCAAGCCGGTCAGTACGGCTTCGGTCGAGCTGGTTTTTAACAACACCGACAGCAAGCTGGGCGGCGAATATTCCCAATACGATACCATCGCGATCAAGCGCCAAGTCAGCCGTGACGGCACCTCGATATTCATGCTGAACGGTTCGCGTTGCCGCCGTAAAGATATTACCGACATATTTTTGGGTACCGGTTTGGGCTCAAGAAGTTATGCGATCATCGAACAGGGCACGATTTCCCGGATGGTTGAGGCCAAACCGGAAGATTTGAGAATCCATATCGAAGAAGCCGCCGGTGTTTCCAAATATAAAGAACGCCGCAGCGAAACCGAAACCCGGATGAAGCACACCCGCGAAAACCTGGAGCGGCTTGACGATTTGCGCGACGAAGTCGAAAAGCAAATCAAGCATCTGCAAAAGCAGGCCGAGAAAGCCGAAAAATATACCGAGCTAAAAAAGCAGGAACGTCAATACAAGTTAGAGTTATTGGCGATGCGCTGGAATACCTACCACCAAGCAGCAAAACAACTGGATGAAAGGCTTCAGGAAATAGCCCACGAGCACAACCGTTTGTTTGTGGAACTGCGCGACATCGATAACAACATCGAAGCCAAACGCGCCGAACATAAAACCCAGCAACAGCAGACTAACAGTTCCCAGGGCGATTATTACCAGATTGTCGCCGAAGTCAGCGGCCTTGAGCAGACCATCAAGCACAGCGAAAGCAGCCGCGAACAAACCACGATTGAAATTAATCGCTTACGCCAGCAGGCCGATCAGTCGTTAAAAGAACTTGAAGCCGACATGCAGCAGTTAGAAGCAATTAAAGAAGCTTTGTTTGAAGCGGAAGAGGCGTTGGTTGTTGCCGAAGAAAGGCAGGATGACGTTTTATACAGCCAGCAGGAAGTCCAGCAACAAAGAAGTTCCTGGCAGGAGCAATGGGAAGCTTACCGGACAACCAGTTCAAGTTATAAAGAACAGTCCGAAGTTCAGCGGGTAAAAACC
>CAZJOY010000459.1:0-1890 GCA_964547705.1 uncultured Methylobacter sp.
CTTGTTGCAATTTTGCTGCAATATGCCGGGCTTCCTTTCATCCCGTTGCTATCTGTTCACTCAGTTCAGGCAAAATAACCACCAACTCGGCGCTAGTAATACGGGCGACTGTATCGCAGTCCCTAACGAACATTTTTAACCGATATGCGACTTCCACAAGAACCTTGTCTCCGACCGAATGTCCTAGGGTCTCATTAATATTCTTGAAATGATCGAGATCAATAAAAAAAAGCGCACCGTTCTTTCCCGATCTTCCCGTAATAGCCAGCTCGTGGACCAAGCGATCATTCAGTAAACGTCGGTTAGGCAACTCAGTTAAAGGATCATAAAATGCCAAGCGCTTAATTTCTTCCTCATCGCTTTTTAACTGGCTAATATCGCTAAAAATAGCTGCGTAATTGCTTATTTCATTGGTTTCATTATCCCGGATTTCAGTAATAGTCAGCAATTCGGGATAAACTTCGCCATTCTTGCGCCGGTTCCAAATTTCACCCTGCCAGAAGCCGTACTTGTTGATTTTTTCCCACATCGCATAGTAAAACTTCTTATCATGTCGTCCCGAACTGATGATCGCGGGAGTTTTACCAACGACTTCCTCTTCCTTGTAACCGGTGATTTTCGTAAAGCCGGCATTGCATGTCTGAATAACGACATGTTTGTCAGTGGTGATAACACCTTCCTGAGTATTATCAATAATTTTTTTAGCCAGGCCCAGGCTCTTTAATGAATTCCTTAACAACGCATCTCTATGTGCCAGCGATTCTTTAAGTTCCTCAACGTAAGTGCTGCGAAACCCCGCCAAAATGTCAGTCAGGTTGATAATGCCAAGTAAATTATTTTTGTTATCAGTAACACCGAGATGACGGAAGCCGTTAAAAAGCATAACTTTTTTGGCTTGATAAAGACTTTCGTGCTCATTAACAGCCACAATATTCTTGCTTGCATAATCTGCAACGATTGGATTCAACACTAAAGATGCCAGTGCTTTAACAACATCCCGCTCAGTCAGAATACCGACAGATTCATCGGGAAATTCAACTCTTATCGCATCCGAATGCGAAGACTGCATAAGCTTTCTTGCCTGCTCCATGGTTTGCGTTGACCTGATCATCGGTGGAATAGGTTTCAGTACGCTACCCGCTGTCTTTAAGACCAGGAAAAACTCAAAATTGTGTTTTTTGATCACATCAGTTTGAGAAATGATGCCCTGTTGTTTGCCGTGGTCATCGACTACGACATAATGGCGAACCCCGTCTTTTTTAAATTTAAGCGAAACTTCTTCGAGGCTGACATTTTCATTAACACAAATAACCGGACTGCTCATACCTTCAGAAACAGGTCTGGATCGTGCATCAGGCGAGGAGAAATCAAGCCTCAACACATCCCTTTCGGTCCAGATACCGATGATTTCATCGTCAACTGCGATTAAAATAGCGCTACAGTTCCGCTCCGCCATTTTGACTGCCGCGTTTTGCATCGTCTCATTCGGTAAACAGGTCAATAAAGTGGTTTGGGTAATATCCTTTATTGAAATAGCGTTTAAATCCACATTGCTCATTTATCTTCTAATTTATATACATATTAACTCATCAATAATATCATCAAGACGCCATTAACTAAAACTTAACCTTACTAAAATGCTAGGTAAATTATCAGCTACAAATCAGCAAAAAACCGTCTTGAGTTATCTCTCCACAAGCCGTTTATTACCTAAATACCTGTTCAATCATCAATAAATCCCACGCAGATCTGGCATTAAAAGCCCGTTCAAATTAAAATAACCGACTTGCTATTGAACGCATTCGACAAACATAGCGCGATCTTTTAAACCTGATGGACTTTTAATGACTGATTATAAACTGACCCACCTTAAACAGCTGGAAGCTGAAA
>CAZJOY010000460.1:0-1755 GCA_964547705.1 uncultured Methylobacter sp.
AAAAAATACTTTAACAAATTTCAGGGATCAAAGGATAGATAGCGCGATTGCCCTGTCTAGACGGTACGGAAATTATGAGAAGATCGAACCGATGTTCTTTGAGTTCAGTAGCTACTAAAAGCTACGAGCATTTGTGATAGCTTTTTAGACGCGATAATCGCAATGTAGGTGATTTTGCTTGGCTGTAAACCGCCTTTTTCTGTTTTTGAAAAAATATGCGTAGTCTGCTACAAATCGAAAGGCATTACATGCGAACCGCGCTGCACAACCTCATCAAGCCGATCTTTGCTTGCTTTTCCACGGCCAACGCCGATGCCGCTATAAATAACACAGCCGGAAGAAATAGGATTAATCGCTTCATTCTCTATGTTGTATTAATTAAGGGTTTTAATTTGCCATTTACTGATAAAAACACCACGAAAAAAGCATAACCGCGCCAAAACGGACTAAAGCAGTATAAAACAATAACGGCTACCGATCCGCTCTGGTTTAGCCCCGGTTACGCAGAGTATGAGTAAAACACTGAGACAGCGCCTTCGCGCAATGGCGTTCCACAGTTCGCCGGGGAAGCTGTAAGGCTTCGGCAATCTCAATGTGGGTTAAGCCATCGATCCGGTTCAGTAGAAAAACATGCAGGTAGACCTCGGGCAGTGCTTTTAACGCCGTCAAACAGTTACACAATAGTATTTCTCCTTCCATTAAAGCTTCCGGTCCCGGCAGCGGCGAGATCAAATCGTCCAGTTCGACTTCATCGGTTTCGGCGTATTTGTTGCGAACGCTTTCTTTACGATGATGATCGAAGCCGAGATTAGCTACCATCTTATCAAGATAAGCGCGCGGGTTACTGATAGATGAGGGTTCGGGATGCTGTAGCAAGCGAATATAGGTTTCCTGAACCAGATCTTCTGCGGCGAAATCGCCTACCCGCCAACCGGCGAAAGCTAACAGCTCTTTGCTGTGACAATGGAACAGGCTGTTGAGCAGATCGTGTTTGGATTGAGGCATTGTTGTGGTAACTGTTAGAGTCGGCAAGGCTTACACCGTGCATGGAAAAGCTATTTAAGCTATCGTTCGGCCATGAGAGGATGGCATAATTTGTAAAACTGCGTGATATGGCACAGCACAATAAGGCATATCTCATAGATTTTTTCCGACCTTGCCGAGAAAAGCTAATTGTTTAGTCCCGCATCATTCCGTATGGGATAATGAGCTTTTTTATCTCGCCGCAACGCCATGCAATTCCCTATTCAACGCCTGCTCAATCGGACAACTTGGCTTAAGATTCATGTTTATTTGGCATTAATTGCCGGCTTCTTTTTTGCACTGATGGGCCTAACCGGCAGTGTCAGCATCTACCACGAAGAGCTGGACGAGCTGCTGAATCCAAAACTGGTTATCGAGCAACCATCGGGTAAGCGTCAGTCGCTGGATAAAATCATGGCGGCGGTGCAAGCGGCCCATCCTAACCGATACGGTTCCTGGACGTTGGAAATGCCCAGGTCTTCGCATGGCATGATTACGGTCTGGTACGACAAACCCAGAGAAACTTTCTTTGAGCTGTACGCGCCATTAATGGTATCGGTCAATCCGTACACTGCCGAGGTTGTTGCCAGCCGATTCTGGGGACAAACAGCCGTTACTTGGCTGCTTGATTTGCATACCCAGTTGGGATTCGGCCGCTTCGGCTGGAATTCGGTGGGTATTTGTGGCCTTTTGCTGTTGGTTTGTCACGGTGCACGGTTTTACTTGACTGTG
>CAZJOY010000461.1:0-1701 GCA_964547705.1 uncultured Methylobacter sp.
AAAAATACTTTAACAAATTTCAGGGATCAAAGGATAGATAGCGCGATTGCCCTGCCCCCGCTGGTGGTATTCGATTTTAGCCGGAATGTCAGAATGTTGGAAAAGGCAGGATGATCTCGCTGCTTATTCCGAACAAATATTAAAATCATCTTTAGCGCTAAATGTACTATTTTCTCCTTATTATCGAATGGAGGGTAATAACCTTATAAGAGTTGAACCTGACTGGCAACAAGCCCTTTTTCAACACAAACCCGAATTGGTGCAAGCTGTTTATCTGGAGGCCATAGAAACTCTATTAAAAACGAAAAGAGAGTATGTTCAAGGCATCAGGGAGCTTTGTCAGCATCCGCAGCTCACTCATAACAGAGCGGTAATCGTTTTACGGCTATTAACCGATTATCCAAACGTTCCATTACAAGAGTTGGAAACTTTGCTGTTAACAGCCATTACGCTTCCTGAAATTAAGAAGGAATTGCTATCACTTACCCAATCTGTATTAAAACCGCATACCAGAATACGGCTAAAACAAAAAATGTTATGGTTAAGTATAGGTTTCTTAATCGATTTCGATCAGTTTAAGAACACTGTCAGTTATTGTGCTGCAAAGCATGAGAGTTTTATCTGGACATTAATATCGACTATCGGATATGCCCGTTCCGATGAAAACCAACCTCATCAACTATCAGTTGCTCAATTGGACTTTGCTATTCGCTTGGTCGGTAATCGGTTTCCTAATGCTGAACATCCAACCGATATTATGCATGGAACCCAAAATCCTTGGGATGCCGCAGACTTTATAAAAAATCGTATAAATCAACTATCCACGCAAATTGATAATGAATCAGTCAAAATTTTAAATTTTTTAATCAATGAACCAGCCCTGGATAGCTATCGTGATTATTTAAAACATATGGCTGCCAACCAAGCGGCTTTGCGCAGGAAACAACTATTTGTTCACCCTAACTGGCAGCAAGCAATTTCTGCTTTATCGAATGGGAAACCGGCGCATATTGCTGATCTTCATGCCTTAACTATTGAACATCTAAAAGATGTCGGAGTGAAGATTTGCTCGGACAATACCGATATTTTCAAGAGCTTCTGGAATGAAAATTTCTACGGAAAAATTACCGATCCGAAACCAGAAGAAAGCTGTCGAGACCGATTGATTGATTTGTTAAAACCAAAATTTGCGCCTTTAGAAATCAATGTAGAGCCGGAAGGCCACATGGTGATCGATAAGCGTGCAGATATAGTGTTGTTGAACTCAGTCAAGCAAAAACTACCGATTGAAGTGAAGCGAGATTATCATTCAGATTTATGGATAGCCTGTGAAAACCAATTGGACAGATTATATACCCGTGATCCGCAAGCCGAGGGTTATGGTATTTATCTGGTATTTTGGTTTGGCGACAAGCGTCCGCGATCTATGCCCAAACCGCCCAATTCATTACCAAAGCCCAATACCGCACAAGAATTAGAAAATGCTTTGCGATCACTTATAAAAGATGATAATCAAAATAGGCTGGCAGTTGTTGTGGTTGATGTTACGCGTCCTGAAGATTGAGCTCTATAGGTAGGACATGCTATTTATGTCCGGTATTGCAGTGTGTTTAATATAGCTACGGATTTGGGGTTTGTCCTCAACGCCGTTCCTTGTTTCGTTTGGTAATACTTAGCCGGACGGGGCATGTTGCCCCCTCC
>CAZJOY010000462.1:0-1684 GCA_964547705.1 uncultured Methylobacter sp.
TATTTTAAATCCCCTCACCCAACCCTCTCCCGCTGGAGAGGGCTTTGCGTCGCTTTATCAATTGAGGTATCTATTAATTGATTTGCTTAGGCTCCATAGCCAAATCTTCAACCCAGCAGCCAATCGGATTGCCCAGGTTCATCTCGCTATCTTCAAAGCGCACCAGAAATACGCTGCGATTCGGTTCTTCTTCCACATGCCCGATCAGGGTGATGACGCCGCGCGTTCCGGCTTCGGCCAGTAAAGCGCCTTCAACGCCATCGGGTATCGAGCCGTCATCGATAATGGCCTTTGCCGCATAGACCACGTCACCTATATCTAAATCTTCTACGTTCATTGCATATCTCCGGTTAGTTTGTAGCAAACCTTACATTGTTGGCTGCTTGTGTGAGTGAAACCTGTTTGATAAAACGTTGTTTATTGTACGGTTTTGTTATTAAAAGCTTATTAAACAAGCGATTGATAAATAAATAACGAAATGGCATACAGGTTGCTTTAGTTATTAACAAGAACGATGCCATACATTCAGGAGTGCATAAAAATGATTACATTAACAGAAAAAGCTATTAGCGCCGTCGGTCGCTTTATTTCCGGCTCAGAAACACCTACAGCGGGTTTACGGATAGAAGTGACCGATGGCGGCTGCTCAGGCTATCAATACGGCTTGAAGCTTGAGGGCAGCCACACACCGGAAGACACTGTCATCGATTACGGCGAGGTCAAAGTATTTATCGATCCGACCAGTATGCCGATGCTCGACGGTATGTCCGTCGATTTTCTCGACAGTATCGAAGGCTCGGGATTTAAATTCACCAACCCCAATGCGGCTAAAAGTTGCGCTTGCGGTACTTCGTTTAACACCAGTACCGACGGTACCGGAACTAAAACCTGTTCTTAACTGACCAGCAAATCTAATTCGAGGATAAAGACATGTGGGATTATTCAGACAAAGTTAAAGAACATTTTTTTAACCCTAAAAATGCGGGCGCGGTTGTTGACGCGAATGCGACCGGCGAAGTGGGTTCTATCAGCTGCGGCGATGCCTTGCGCTTGACCTTGAAAGTCGATGACGAAAGCGAAGTGATCTTGGAAGCCGGTTTTCAAACGTTCGGTTGCGGTTCGGCGATTGCTTCGTCATCGGTATTAACCGAAATCATTAAAGGCATGACGCTGGATGAAGCGTTAAAAGTCACCAACCAGGATATTGCCGATCATCTGGAAGGCTTGCCGCCCGAAAAAATGCACTGTTCGGTTATGGGACGCGAAGCTCTGCAAGCGGCGATAGCGAATTATCGCGGCGAAGAATGGAAAGACGATCATGAAGAAGGCGCGCTGATTTGCAAATGTTTCGCAATCGATGCGGTAATGATCGAAGAAATGGTTTGGGCCAATAAATTGCGCACCGTTGAAGACGTGACCAATTTCACTAAAGCGGGCGGCGGTTGCGCAGCGTGTCATGAAGACATTGAAGCGATTCTGGAAAAAGTGTTGGCTGAAAAAGGCGAGAAATTCGATCCTACCGCCGCACCGGTAGCGGCTCCGGCAAAAGTCGCCGCGGTTAAAGCGCCGTTGACCAATTTGCAACGCATCAAAAAAATCGAAGAAGTACTGGAGTCGTTAAGACCGGCCTTGATGGCGGACGGCGGCGATGTGGAATTGGTCGAAGTCATCGGCAACACCGCTT
>CAZJOY010000463.1:0-1675 GCA_964547705.1 uncultured Methylobacter sp.
TTTTCCATTGAGTCCCGTTACCTCACATAAAACGTCATAAAGCGGAACCAGAGCATAGCCAAAACCAAACATTCCCAATACAACAAACACCAACACTCGAACTAACTTAGCGTTTTTTTGTGTAACGCCTTCATTCATTGAGAAACTGCTCTCATCACTGCAAAAACATAAATAACGACCGCAATCGCAACCAAAACCACTGCTGTCAAAATATTTTTCTGTTTGGTATTCATTATTTCACCTGATACGTTATCTAAGCAGGTTGCTTTTTAATAAAGCAACCTGAAATGCAACAACCTAGATATGCTCAGTAGGTATAACTGTTGGCGGTGTCGTAAAAGAATGATACGGCGGTGGTGATGGCAACGTCCACTCCAAGCTATGCTTGGCAGCGTCTTCCCACACTTCAGCCGTTACTTTTTCGCCGGTTCCGCCTTTGATTGTATGGATAACAATGTACAGGAACAGCAGCTGGCTTGCGCCGAAGATAAAGCCGCCAATACTGGAAATCATATTCCAATCCGCAAATTGAACGGCATAATCAGGAATTCTTCTTGGCATACCGGCAAGCCCCAAGAAGTGCTGAGGGAAAAACAGAACATTTACTGAAATGACTGACAACCAAAAATGCAAACGACCGATTCTTTCGTCATACATATGGCCGGTCCACTTAGGCAGCCAGAAATAACCGGCAGCCATTAATATAAAGACTGAAGCAGGGACCAGCGTGTAATGGAAATGCGCAACAATAAAGTAAGTATCGTGGTACTGGAAATCAACTGGTGCAACTGACATCATCAAACCGGTGAATCCCCCCATCGTAAACAAAACAACGAAAGCAATACTGAATAACATCGGTGTTTCAAAAGTCATTGAACCTTTCCACATGGTCGCAGTCCAGTTAAACACTTTAACACCGGTAGGAATAGCAATTAACATCGTTGCATACATGAAGTACAACTCACCGGCTATCGGCATACCCACCGTAAACATGTGATGCGCCCAAACGATAAATGACAAGAATGCAATCGCAGCTGTCGCATGAACCATTGAGCTATAGCCGAATAAAGGCTTGCGAGCAAAAACTGGAATAATCGTAGAAGCCACGCCGAAAGTAGGCAGAATCATTACATAAACTTCGGGATGACCAAAGAACCAGAAAATGTGCTGATAAAGAACTGGGTCACCGCCACCTGCTGCATCAAAGAAGCTGGTATCGAAGAATTTATCAGTTAACAACATGGTTACTGCACCAGCGAAAACCGGCATGATAGCGATTAATAGGAAAGCAGTAATTAACCAAGTCCAGACAAACATCGGCATTTTCATCAAGGTCATGCCGGGAGCACGCATATTGAAAATGGTTGCAATGATGTTAATGGCACCCATGATTGACGAGATACCCAGTAAATGCACTGAGAAAATCGCGAAAGGCAATGCCTTACCAGTTTGCAACACTAATGGCGGATATAAAGTCCAACCGCTGGCAGGCGCGCCGCCTTCCATGAATAAAGTGCTAGCCAGTAATAAAACACCGGCAACCAATAACCAGAAACTCATGTTATTCATACGCGGCAATGCCATATCCGGAGCGCCAATCATCATTGGAATCATCCAGTTGGCCAAGCCGACGAATGCCGGCATAACTGCACCGAACACCATAACCAAGGCATGC
>CAZJOY010000464.1:0-1673 GCA_964547705.1 uncultured Methylobacter sp.
TGTTGGCGCCTGAAATTAAAGAACAGATTGTCGGTCTTGCCGAAGTGCGCGATGTGTTTAAATCGCCTAAATTCGGCGCGATTGCCGGTTGTATGGTTATTGACGGTTATGTGAAAAGAAATCTGCCGATACGGGTGCTGCGCAATAACGTGGTCATTTATGAAGGACAGCTGGAATCTTTACGTCGCTTTAAAGACGATGCGGCCGAAGTCAAGATGGGCATGGAATGCGGTATCGGGGTGAAAAATTACAATGATGTGCAGCCGGGTGATCAGATCGAAGTGTTTGAACGCGTAGAAGTTAAACGGGAATTGTAAATTTATGGCAAAAGAATTTGGTCGTAATGCTCGAGTTTCATCGCAGATGCAGAAAGAGCTTTCGTTAATTCTGCAACGCGATATTGATGATTCGAGGTTGGGTTTTATTACTATCAATGAAGTTGAAGTTACTAAAGATCTAGCCGTTGCCAAAGTGTACGTTACGGTATTGAACGTTGATGAACAGGGTAAAAAAGCCAATGTTAAATGGCTGAACGAGTTAGCTCCTGTGATCCGGCATCAATTAGCCAAAAGAATGCGCTTACGGCATATCTCCGAATTACGTTTTTATTACGATGATTCGTTTGATACCGGTATGCGGGTTGCAGAGTTGTTAAGTGATGTAGGTAAGCACGGCGAAGGTTAGAGTTGATGAGTAAACGCAAGTCCGGGTGCAATATTCACGGCATATTGCTGTTAGATAAGCGCCTGGGCGTTTCTTCAAACAAAGCCTTGCAGGAAGTCAGGCGCTTGTTTAACGCCAATAAAGCGGGGCACACCGGCAGTCTTGATCCGCTGGCTACCGGTTTGTTGCCGCTTTGTTTTGGCGAAGCGACCAAAGTGTCGGCGTTGATGCTCGATGACAATAAGCGTTATCAAGTTGTTATTCAACTCGGGGTCATGACCGATACCGGCGATCGGGAAGGTACGGTTATAGAGACCAAGCCGGTGCCGGAGCTATCCATCGACGACATACAGGCCTGTCTGGAGAAATTTACCGGCGAAATCGATCAAGTTCCCCCCATGTATTCGGCTTTAAAGCATAACGGTAAAAAGCTGTATGAATTGGCGCGGGAAGGCAAAACGGTTGAGCGCAAAGCCAGGCGTATCACCCTATTTGAATTGAAGTTGCTGACCGATTCCCAAGCCCTCGCTGAGCAACCGGATCAGTTGACGCTGGACGTATTTTGCTCAAAAGGCACTTATATTCGCTCGCTGGCGGAAGACATCGGGCACACTTTGGGCTGCGGCGGAACGGTAAAGGAATTACGCCGACTGGAAGCGGGTCAATTCAACATTGAAAACGCCAGAACCATCGAGCAATTAACGGAAATGGATCAGCAAAGCTTGTTTCAATGCCTGATTAATGTCGATAAGCCCCTGGAAGCTCTGCCCGCTGTGCAGTTGTCGGATGAACAGACAATTTGCATAAAGTACGGCCAGTCGCTCGATTTTCTGCCCTTTGACCAGCTCAGTGTAAACGGAGCGAGCGCAAGCCCGGAAAGGAGACAAGGCACGGTACGCATGTACAATGATGCGGTATTTTTGGGCTTGGGAGAAATGCTAATGGATGGTAAACTAGCGCCTAAGAAGTTGTTTAATATGAGCAACGAATCAGTTTGAGCTAGATGCTCA
>CAZJOY010000465.1:0-1658 GCA_964547705.1 uncultured Methylobacter sp.
AAAAACTGGCCGTTCGGAGACTATTTATCGGGCAACTCGATAGCGCCGTTACAATAATCCAAGCATCGCGGCTTTTACCGCAGCTGAAGTTTTGTTGGCGGCATTTAGCTTGGTAATGGCATTATGAATATGAAAGTTAACGGTACGCTCGGAAATTTTAAGAATGCCCGAAATCTCGCCAGACGTTTTGCCGTCGGCAGTCCAGCGAAGCACTGCTATCTCGCGGTTGGATAATTTTACATCGGCTTCCGGCATCAATTTCGGCGTCAAGCATCGCGACATGCCCAAGTGCGCTGTTTGGGCTAGCCAAGCCATTTTGAATTGCTTGGCGTTAAGTTCTGTGTCGGAGATCGGCTCATTCGAACGGGCCAGCGTTAACATGCCTTTAACGCCATTGAAATCATGGCTGGATTGCGCCCAGCCATGACGCAACCCGAATGATTGTGCTTCCTCCCATAGTTCGCGCGCGGGGCTGAATAGATTATCTGTCCATAGAATGGGGAGGGGAGAGCGCATACCGTGCTGTACGGTAGGATCAATCGCCAGATAGTTTTTGGCTCGATATTGCGCTTGCCAAGCTGTTGGGTAATTGCTGAATATCAGGGTCTTAGGTGCCGCAAGAGGTAGCGGCGCGCGCAAGCCATAGGTGCAATAATCAAAGCCGAGTTCCTTGCCAAGCGAAGCGATGGTTTGGAAAAGCGGCTGCTCGGATTGAATGGACTGCAATGCTTGAAGTTGATTCTCTTGCCAAGTTTTCATGAGGTTTGTCGCTGGTTTCTCTAGTGGCTATATTATGAGGCCTGAGTCTGGAAGATGCTCGATTAAAAGCGGCGGAACCTGTCAATACTGACAGTTGCCGCTGATAGCAAAATCCAGTCTAATTTAGTCACCGCCTGCTTGGCGTAATCAAAATAATCGCACGATACATCAAGAATCGGATATTGGTTGAAACTACAGGCGCTGTGCGCGTCGCGCTTCGGTTTGAAAGGTTAAATGCACTAAAACAAAGGGTGAACTCTTGATCAAACTAGCACAAAACGATATCGAAATAGCGGATTGTTTCCAAGTCATGAAGCAGCTTCGCACAGACTACCACCGTTAGGCCGCTTTACCGAACGTTAAAAGGAAATAGATGAGTTTATTTAAAGGCAACTGCATATGCGGAGCGGTCAAATATCAGTTGAACTCCGAGCCTCGGCTATCTTTCTTGTGCCAATGCCGTCAATGCCAAAGAATTACCGGCACGGGCCATTCGGCCGAGTTTGTCGCACTGAGCAAAGACACTGTTGTTACCGGAGAACTCAAGTTTTTTGAATTAACCTCGGACAAGGGCAATACCGTCAGTAGCGGTTTTTGTCCTACGTGCGGAAACCCGGTTTTAAAAAAATCATCCGGTTATCCGGGAATGCTGTTTTTTCATGCCGCCACGTTGGAAGATCCCGGTGTGTTTAAGCCGCAGCAAGTTTTCTGGGGCGCAAGTCATCAACCTTGGGATTTTGTAAATCCTGATCTTGAGGTGAAGGAATATGCCTGACAGGGCTTTCAACCAAGCAGGTTACATTAGGCGACGTCCAATAAAGAATATACCCGACATATCCGATTTTTTTATTCACCACGAAGACACGAAGAGCACGAAGAAAAAACATAAACTTCGTGTC
>CAZJOY010000466.1:0-1591 GCA_964547705.1 uncultured Methylobacter sp.
ATACCTGCGGATACGCTGTCGGTTTTTATTGTCTGCTGTTTGCGGCTATGCGCCGTCGCGGCCATCGCCGGCTTAGTGCTGGGCATCGCGAGCCTGCATCGCACCGAACAAAGCCGGGAGAGGATAGGCCATGGCGCGCATATCGTGTTACTGCTCGATCGCAGCAGCAGCATGGATAACACCTTTGCCGGACGCGCGCCGAACGGTGTAGACGACGGCAAGAATGCCGGAGGTACGGCCCCAAGGATGGGGGAGGTAGAGCAACGCATGGAGCGGTTGCCGGGAGCAATGCATGGAGCAATTGCCGAGGAATCCAAAGCCACGGCGGCGCGGCGCTTATTGACCGAGTTTGTTAATCAACGGCAAACCGATTTGATCGGGGTCGCGGAATACAGCACCTCGCCATTATTCGTGATGCCGCTGACTGAAAACAAAAATGCGGTGCAGGCGGCAATTGCGGCGACCGCGACACCGGCGCTGGGTTTTACCCATATCAGCAAAGGCTTAGGTATGGCCATCTCGTTTTTCGAACAACAACCGGTCACCGGCTCGCGTATTGTGGTGCTGGTTTCGGACGGCGCGGCGGCAATCGATCACGACAGCGAACAGAAATTGCGCGAATGGTTTAAACAACAGCAAGTCCGCCTGTACTGGATTTTCCTGCGCACGGCGGGCAGCCCCGGCATTTTCGACCAGCCTGAAGACAGCCGGGACGACAACGCTGGGGCCATGCCCGAACTGTACCTGCATAAGTTTTTTCTGGGACTGGGCAGCCCCTATCAGGCTTATGAAGCGGAAAGCCCGGACGCGTTAAAACAGGCGATTGCCGACATCAACCGGCTGGAAAACCTGCCGATGCACTATGTCGAACGCATCCCCAAGCAGGACTTATCGGCGGCCTGCTACAGCGTGGCGGCGTTATTACTGCTGATTTTGCTGGGCGCAAAATTTTGTGAGGTCAAACGATGATTAGAAGGCTCAGGCATATGTCTTTGTGGAGTGCATTAGCGCTTAGTTTATCGGGCGCTCTCTACAGCGCCGCGATGCTGTACGGCATCCATCAAGACAATGAGTTAATCCGGCAATTAACCTCGGGCAAGGATGTGGCGGTTAATAAAGTGATCGGCGGCGAACCGGAATTACGGCTGGCGCGGGCTTTTTATTTCAAGCAAAAACACCGTTACGATGAAGCGTTATCGACTCTCAGCCTGGTTATGGACAAGGGCGATCAAAAATTCCAGGCCAAAGCCCGCTACAACCTCGGCAACCTCTACCTGGAGCAAGCCATACAGCAGGTAAAGTCCACGAATATCAATGAGGCCCTGCCCTTGCTGGGACTGGCGAAACAGGCCTACCGGCAATCATTGACATTGGACAGCGGCAACTGGGATGCCAAATACAACCTGGAAGTCGCGATGCGTTTATTGCCGGAAATGGACAGGGTCGACATGCCCGACGACGAACCCACAAACCGGAAATCGCAGTTGTGGACGACAGTGCCGGGGTTTCCGCGAGGGTTGCCTTGATTTGATCTATCTCGTTCCCACGCGCCGCGTGGGAATGCAGTCAAGGCGCGCTGCGCCGCGAATCA
>CAZJOY010000467.1:0-1567 GCA_964547705.1 uncultured Methylobacter sp.
GGTGATACTGCACTTTTTCGTGCTACCTTTTCGCCCCGGCAAATCGGCCTTAGCCTATCGTAAAATCTGGACTGATAAAGGTTCGCCGTTAATTTTCCTGACCCTGCAATTAAGCGAACGGGTTGCCGATAAGTTGCAGCACAAAGATGTTGCGACCCAGCATGTAATGCGCTACGGCGAACCCTCGATAGCCAAGCAGTTAAGAGCTTTCAAAAATGCAGGCATCGATAACCTGATTGTCCTGCCGCTGTATCCTCAATATTCTTCGACCACCACCGCCTCGATCTACGATGATATGGTCAAGGAGCTGAGTCACTGGAAGCACCTGCCCCACATCCACTTTATCAGCGATTATCACCAGCACAGCCATTATATTGCTGCGGTTGCTGAATCCATCGAGCAGAGCTGGCGGGAGCACGGAAAAAACGATTTATTGCTGATGTCCTTTCACGGCTTGCCCGAGCAACTCACTAAATGGGGCGATCCTTATTTTCACCAGTGCCATAAAACCGCGGCCCTGATTGCCGAGAAATTGGGTATTGATGAAAAACAATGGATGATTGTGTTCCAATCGCGTTTCGGCAAAGCGCAATGGCTGAAACCTTATTGTGTAGATACATTGAAGGAACTTCCAGCGCAAGGGATTAAAAAGGTAGATATTGTCTGCCCGGGGTTTGCGGTGGATTGTCTGGAAACTTTGGAAGAAATAGCCATGGAGAACAAGGCTGTTTTTATGGAGGCCGGCGGCGAAGAGTATCGTTATATCGCGGCGCTGAATGACTCAAAAGCTCATGTTGATGCTATAGTTAGCCTTCTTGAACAAAAGCTTTAATTGCATACGTTAGACACCGGCATCGCTTCAACGCTTGTCGTTGTCCACAAGCTCTGTTGAGCCAAAAAGTATCGTTATTTCATTGCTCTGGTGGAATGACGGATTTGGAATGCTTGTATATTTAAAGATAAATGTTCCAGCGTAAAAACAATTAAAAAAGGCGGAAGAGATGAGACAAACACTATTACATAGTTGGCAAGACAGCAGTTGGCCATCCATCAAATCTAGTAAACCTCTGGAAGCTGACAGTGTTATCGATGAAAGAACTTTCAATACCATTGAAGTCGATGAGCTGTTCGACGCCGTTAATCATGCCTCGACGATTGCCGGACAAGCTGTGTTATTTCGATCTTTAGCCCAGCCGCTAAATGATCTGGATGCGATTAAAGCAAAACAACAAGCCGTTAAAGAACTTCGCAATAATCCGGCACTCAAAGAACAGCTTGAACAGATCGTGCAGCAAGCAGTTCCTAATGAAAAAAACTTTTATCTACTGCTATTCGGCGAATTTCTAGGCACCTTCGGCACGGCCAGAGAAGAGCATGAGATCGAAGGCTACGGCTACCTGCAATATAAACGCGGCATCCGTTTCATGTTGGAACTGGTCGACCATATTCAGTCCGTAGAAACTCCGCAAAGTGCCTATCTACAAGATATAAGCGACAAGATAAAAACCTTTGCAGAATCAAGACCTTATTCGTTAATGGAAGGGCCTGTCTACATTACTGAAAACAA
>CAZJOY010000468.1:0-1562 GCA_964547705.1 uncultured Methylobacter sp.
TCTCATTAACGGGTTGTGAGTGGGCATTAATCGAGCAACTCCCATACCGGTTTGATGTTCTCGGGTAATGGTGCAAGTCTGCCTAATTCTACCCATTGGTTAGCCGGACTGTGGAAGTCAGAGCCGACCGAACCGGCCAGTTCAAAGCGCGTTGCATAACCGGCAACTGTTCTTATTTCATCGCTATTATATCTGCCCGTGACAACTTCTATTCCTTGGCCTCCGGCTTCTTTGAATGCGGCTAACACCCGTTTTATCCAGCTGGCGGTCAGTTTGTAGCGCAATGGATGAGCTAATACCGCAACACCGCCGGATTGAGTGATCCAGTTTATTGCCAGCTCCATGTCGGACCAGGTTGTAGCAACATAAGCGGCTTTGCCTGCGCCAAGATAGCGGTCGAAGGCTTCCTGCTGAGTCGATACATGAAATTGAGAAAGCAGAAAGTCGGCGAAATGAGTGCGGGTAATCATGCCCTGGCCGGCAGCTTTTTTGACGGCATCCAGCGCGCCGGGAATGCGTTTTTTCTCCAGCTTCTCAGCGATTTTTTCGGCGCGTTCAGTGCGCATGGTTTGCAGGTTGCGGATAGCTTCAACCAAAGGCGGGTAATCAGGGTTAATGCCCAGGCCGACGATGTGAAAACATTTGTTTTGCCAGCTGGTGGATAACTCTATGGCGGGGATTAATTTGATGCCTGTCGCAGTTGCTGCAATCTGTGCTTCGCTGAGTCCGGCAACCGTATCATGATCGGTTAAAGCCAGTGAGGTGACGCCGTATTCATGGGCGCGCTGCACTAATTCCGTAGGCGATAATACGCCGTCGGAGGCGGTAGAGTGGCAGTGTAGATCGTAATTTTCTGTCATAGATATTCAGGCGCGAAGCATAAGGAAGACGTGTTTATATCGGCACGAACTTAACAGTAGCTTATGAGTAGAGAAATACTCGGCAACAATCGGCGTCATCAGTTATTGATACTCGCCATAGAGTTTTGCATAAAGGCCATTTTGGTTGAGTAAGGTTTCATGCTGCCCGTGTTCACAGATTTTACCTTGTTCAAACACGTAAACATGATCGGCTTGTTTAACAGCGCTCAACCGATGAGCAATAATGATTGTGGTGCGGCCGTTTAAAAATTCCGCCAACGCCTGGTGCAGTTTGTGCTCTGTTTCACTGTCCAATGCCGAGGTAGCTTCATCCAGAATGACTACTTTGGGATCGGCAACGATCATTCTGGCAATGGCCATACGTTGTCGTTGCCCGCCGGACAGCCTCATGCCCAATCTGCCGAGGATCGTGTCCAATCCTTTATCCAGGTCTTGCACGACATCGTTTAATTGCGCGATAGCCAGTGCGTTCCATAATGTGGCATCGCTAGCCGGTCTGCCCAAGGTCAGGTTAGCGCGGATAGTGTCGTTAAACAGGACGGGGTGTTGCAGCACGGTGACAACATTTTCCCTGACCACTTCAAGGCCGATGCGGTCGATCGGAACTTCATCAAAATAGATTTGACCGTGGTTGGGCGGATACAGACCGATCAGGGTTTGTATTAATGTCGATTTACCGCC
>CAZJOY010000469.1:0-1542 GCA_964547705.1 uncultured Methylobacter sp.
AGCTGAGTTGAGCGGCTTGTCCGCTCAAACGAAACTTATGCCCTTTGGGTATAAATAGGAGATGATCGATATGAATAAGATTCTTCAAATATTTAATAAGTGGAAAGTTATAGCCTTGGCCCTAATGGCTTCTACATTGTCCGGCTGCCCGCTCAATGTGAACTTGAATATTACAACGGACAAACCGATTGCTCTAGTTGTCGATAAACCGCTGGAAGTAAAACTTGACGCCGACATTGCAGTCAACGAATTAGCACCGATAAAAGTCACTACGCTACCGCCGGTAAAAGTAGGAATTGCTCCAAAAACTAAAAAATAATATGCGCTAAGCCAGTGAGCATTTACCTTGAAACCTTGCTCATTGACAGGAGTGGTGGCAATTTTGTTGAATTATCTGCATTGCCTGTAACAGTTAATGAAGCAATGCAGATTTTTTCACCAACCGGAAGATAAATACATCTTTATGATGAATTCAAAACTACGTAATCTTGAAGAGCCTGTAAAAATTTTCAGTCGATAATACTGCAATTTCGTTTGTCGTCGTTCCACGCAACTCTGCCAGCTTTTCTGCAACGTGGCGTACATAAGTTGGATAATTAGGTCTGCCGCGAAAAGGCACGGGGGCCAGATAAGGCGAGTCTGTTTCTATCAGAAAGCGGTCGGCAGGCACTTTTTTAGCGACTTCCTGAATCTCTTTAGCACTGTTAAAGGTCACGATGCCGGAGAAGGAAATATAAAAATTCAAATCCAGCGCTTTTTTAGCAAACTCCCAATCTTCGGTAAAACAGTGAATAATTCCTCCTACTTCACTGGCGCCCTCTTCTTCCAATATACGCAGGGTATCGTGCTTAGCTTCGCGCGTGTGGATAATCAACGGTTTTTTCAGCGCTTTTGCGGCATTAATATGATTCCTAAAACGTTGATGCTGCCAACCTAGATCACCTTCGCTACGAAAATAGTCGAGACCGGTTTCTCCGATGCCGGTCACTTTGTCGGATTGTCCTAAAGCGATCAGTTCTTCAACACTGGGTTCCTGTCCCTCATGAACATTAGGATGCACACCCACAGTCACGGATATTTGCGGATAAGGTGCCACTAGATCCACCATGGCCGGATAAGCTTCCATATCTATTGCTATACATAGCATGTGTTCAATTTGGCTGTTTGCCGCTTCTTTCATGAAGCAGGCAAAATCATTTTGATAAGGCGTCAGATCAATACGATCCAGATGGCAATGGGAGTCTATTAACATAAATTACTGGGAAATTAAAAATTCCTGCTAAAGAACAGGAGGAAAAAAGATATTTGAATAACTGCATGGATGGCAGGTGCCTCTGCAACGGCATGGATGCAGGAGCCGAGGCGGCACAGATTAGACGAATTTTTATCAGTGTTTATCGGTCAAATCCATTTCATCCGTATTGCATAAAATATGGCTCTAACAATAAGCTTTGAACACTAAGCAACTGAAACTACGGCAGATCACATAGTATGCGTCGAGCGTTCATTCTCTAAAGAACCGGCCAGATAGTTTTCTATTTT
>CAZJOY010000470.1:0-1541 GCA_964547705.1 uncultured Methylobacter sp.
TTTTGTGTTTTTCGTGGACTATGCTTTTCCATTGGCCGCCATCAACCGTCGACCATACGCCCGGAATCCAACCTAATCGTGCGTTGACAGCGCGCCGCCAATGCCTGGTCGTGCGTGACCAGAATTAACGTCGTCTTATTCTCCAGATTAAGCTCGAACAGCAAATCGATAATATGCGCGCCGGTTTTACTGTCCAGGTTGCCGGTCGGCTCGTCGGCAAACAAAATCGCCGGTTTAGTCACAAAGGCTCGAGCCAAAGCAACACGCTGTTGCTCGCCGCCTGACAATTTCTGGGGCGTATGCGATAAACGATGCGACAAGCCGACTCTATCCAATAACGCGGCCGCTGAAACTTTGGCGTTTTTGTCGCCGCTTAACTCCAAAGGCAACATCACATTTTCCAGCGCCGTCAGTCCCGGCAGCAACTGAAAAGCCTGGAACACAAAACCTACCAGCTCATTGCGCATCGCCGCCCTGCCGTCTTCGTCCATTGCAGTTAATAATTTCCCGTTCAAACTGACACTGCCGGAAGTCGGCGTATCCAGGCCGGCCAACAGGCCAATTAAAGTGGATTTGCCCGAACCGGATTCGCCGACTACGGCTATACTTTCACCGGATTTGATTATCAAATCTATGGATGACAAGATATGTAATATTCCATCGGACGTGGCAACCGATTTGCCCAGGTTTTCCGTTGTTATAATGCCAGGGACGGTAGGTATGCCGCCAGTCTGCAGGGAGCGGACGTGGTCAATGTTCTTTAATGGTTGGGTTTGCATAATGATCAAATTTGTATTTGCCGTGATAATTTCTCTAATGTCGATGGCCGCTACGGCCAAATCCATTGTCGTATTGGGAGATAGTATCAGTGCCGGTTACGGAATTGAAGTCTCGAAAGGCTGGGTGGCATTATTACAACAAAAACTAAACGAAAAAGCCCCCAATTATATTGTTCACAATGAAAGTATTAGCGGCGATACTACGGCCGGCGGTTTGGCGCGTATTGACCGTGCCTTGATCTTACATAAACCCGATATCGTCATCATTGAGTTGGGCGCTAATGACGGCTTGCGCGGTTTATCGCCGGCATTGATAAAAAACAATCTTGCCGAAATTGCCCACCGGGCTCAGCGAGCCGGTGCAAAGGTGTTGTTGCTGGGCATGAAAATCCCACCCAGTTACGGAAAGCGTTATACCGATCTTTTTTTCAATATTTACTCTCAATTAGCTAAAGAACTGGATGTGCCGTATGTGCCTTTTATCATGGAAGATGTCGCGCTAAACGAAGAGATGATGCAAACGGATCGCGCGCATCCCAATGCCAAAGGCCAGCCGTTTATTGCGGATAGAGTATGGCCTCAATTGCTCCTTTTATTAAAATAACAATAACTTCAACAGGAAGAGATCCTTAAATGAAATCATTAACACTTGAAAAAGCCAATCTGATTATAAATACCGCAACCAATAAAGCGCGCAAGCTAAACATGGCGCCTATTACCGTTGTGGTCTTAGACGCGGCAGGACATTTAAAAGCCATGCAA
>CAZJOY010000471.1:0-1531 GCA_964547705.1 uncultured Methylobacter sp.
GGATGGCTTTGCTTGAGCAAAACTGGCAGCATGTCGGCGAGGCGCTGGCGGGGTTGACGGCCCAGGAAAGGCTGGATCCGAAATGGCAATACTGGCAAGCCAGATTATTGGATAAAACCGGAAATTCCTTACAGGCCAGAGATGCTTATACTAAGCTCGCTGAAGACCGCAGCTTTTACGGCTTTCTTGCCGCTGATTACGTTAGCAAACCTTATCAATTTGCCAACAAACCGATTTTTTTGACAGCAAATGAGCTCAGCAATTTGGCCGACGAAACCGACTTTAAAATGGTTCGGGAGTTTAAAACGTTGAACAGGGACATGGAAGCCGAGCGGCAATGGTGGTATGCGGTAAAAAAACTGAGCAAAGAGCGGATGATGATCGCTGCCAAATTGGCTCAACAATGGCATTGGGATCAAATTGCCATTGCTACATTGGTCAAAGCCGATTATTGGCATGACTTGGCTTTGCGTTTTCCCGTCTATTACTCGAATGAAGTTCAAACTAATGCCTCTCTACATAATCTCGACCCGGCGATTGTCTTTGGCCTGATCCGGCAGGAAAGCATTTTTAATAAAAATGCCGAATCATCTGTTGGTGCGCGCGGCTTGATGCAGGTCATGCCCAGAACGGGCATGCAGATAGCCCGCGACTTGAAGGAGAAATGGCGATCGGACAGCATGCTGTTTAATCCCGAGGTGAATGTCAGGTACGGTGCTTTTTATTATAAGCAATTGCTAAAGCAGTTCCATGGGCATTTTGCCTTGGCAATTGCCGCGTATAATGCGGGAAGTGGTCGGGTGGCGAAATGGTTGCCGAGTGTCGAGTCCGTGCCTGCCGATATTTGGATAGAAACTATTCCTTTTAAAGAAACCAGGAAATATGTCACTTCGGTGCTTTCTTACGCTATTATTTATCAACAACTTATGCAAAGAAAGGGCTTGAAAATAAAAGAATTGATGCTTGATGTATTGCCCGGCTAAAAATAGAGCTGATTTTTTTTGAGGTCTGTTAGATAATGAGCAGTTTAGAATAATAATAATTACGTTAAGGTATAAGAAGAGTATGGGTAAACAGCACAGTTTTACGCGCGAAGAATTGTTGAAGTCCGGCAGGGGAGAACTGTACGGGCCGAAAAATGCGCAATTGCCTCTACCGAATATGTTAATGATGGATCGTATTACCCTTATTACCGATGAAGGCGGTACCTACGGAAAAGGCGAGATTATTGCCGAACTGGATATAACGCCTGATTTATGGTTTTTCGATTGCCATTTCCAGGGCGATCCTGTGATGCCTGGCTGCTTGGGATTGGATGCGATGTGGCAATTGGTCGGCTTCTTTTTGTGCTGGATGGGCGGTCCTGGAAAAGGTCGCGCTTTGGGTGTGGGAGAAGTTAAATTCACCGGACAAGTATTGCCTACCGCTAAAAAAGTGATTTACCGGGTTAATTTAAAAAGACTGATAATGCGAAAGTTGGTTATGGGTATCGCTGATGCCACCATGGAAGTCGATGGCAAAGTGATTTATG
>CAZJOY010000472.1:0-1520 GCA_964547705.1 uncultured Methylobacter sp.
GCGGCGGTGGCCCGCAACCGAGGAAGCCATGCAGAGCCGCGAATTGGTGTCGACATTGGCCGAGCCGATGAAGCCCTTCATCAGCTTGTTGGCGACGTAATAATCTTCGGTCAGCAATTGCCCTGAGCCGTAAATCGCGACTGCATCCGGGCCGTATTTTTCGATGGTCTTGCTAAAGGAATCGGCGACCAGGCCCAGCGCTTCCGCCCAGTTGGTTTCCCGCCCGTAGACTTTCGGTTGCAGCAGCCGGCCTTTCAATTCAATCGTATCGCCCAGCGCCGAGCCTTTAGAACAAAGCCGCCCGAAATTAGCCGGATGCGTAACATCACCGCTGATTTTCAGACGATGCTGTGCTTCATCAACCTTAGCGCTGATTCCGCAGCCTACGCCGCAATAAGGACAAGTGGTTTGTATAGGTTTATTCATTAAAAACGATTTGAAAGTAAGAAGGTTAATTTAAGCCGCATAAGCTTTACCAAAAATCAGTGCATCTCTTATCCCGTCTATGTTGTCTTCCGTCTCCAGCAACTCCTGATACCAATTGCCATCGGCGGTATCGCCATATAGCACCGCGCCGATTAACCGGTCGGCTTTAATGACCAGCTTTTTATAAATGCCTAAAGCCGGATCGGTAAAATGAATGCTTTCGCAGTCTTCATCGCCTTGAAAATCGCCGACCGAAAACAGGTTAATACCGGTCACTTTGAGCTTGGTCGCAGTCGGCAGTGTGATATATTCGGCCGCACCGTGAGCGCTGAGATGATTCGCGCAGACTTTGGCCTGCTCAAACAGCGGAGCAACCAAGCCGAAAGTAGCGCCGCGATGCTGGATACATTCCCCGACCGCATAAATGCTGGGATCGTAACTTTGCAAGGTATCGTTCACGACGATGCCCCGCTCGCAATAAATACCGGCTTGCTGGGCCAGCGCCATGTTCGGGCGTACGCCGATTGCGGTGACAAACAAATCGCATTCGAGCCGGCTGCCGTCGTCAAAACAAACCGATGCGACATGACCATTGTCATCGCCGAATAATTGCTTCAGTTTGGCCGCCATTTTGAATTTCAGACCGCGTTGTTCCAGTTCCGTTTGCAGCATTTTTGCGGCCGGCCTGTCCATTTGCCGGTTCAGTAATATTTCATTGCTATGAATAACGGTAACGTCCATGCCTCTTGAAACCAGACCATTGGCCGCTTCCAGACCTAATAGCCCACCGCCCAAGACCACGGCCTTGTTATGGCTACGGCTATAAGCCAGCATTTTATTGACGTCGACAATATCCCGAAAGCTGATCACGCCCTCCAGATCGTTACCCGGAACCAACGGTATGACGGCTTTGGAACCGGTAGCAATTAGCAGCCGGTCATAACCAGCAACCGTACCATCTTGCGCATGAACCGTTTTGTTTTTCCGGTCTATCCGCACCACGGCTTTATCTTCGCCGGCATGCAAGGTAATGTTGTTGTCGCTGTACCACTGGCGGTTATTGATCACGATATCCTCGATGGTTTTCTCGCCGC
>CAZJOY010000473.1:0-1507 GCA_964547705.1 uncultured Methylobacter sp.
GCGTAGCTTTTTAGGTAGAAGAGCGAGAATAAAGCTGAGTTGAGCAGCTTGTCTGTTCAAACGAAACTTATGCCCTTTGGGTATAAAAACTGCTTTACTTTCCAACATCCAACCCCGTGTTAGACAATACGCGGGGTTGTGACATATCCGGTTCATCCGGCCAATCAACTCACCCCCTTTATTTAGGACATGTCTTTTGAAACGAATTTTTGTAGGAAACTTACCTAGCGAAGCCACTGAAGAAACTGTACAGGCTTTATTTTCTGAATACGGCAAAGTCCGTTCCATTCAACTTGTTTCCGATATATTTAGCGGAAAATGCCGAGGTTTCGGCTTTATCGGAATGGAAGGTCACGAAGCAAGAGCCGCAATAGCCGCGCTGGACGGCAATCTATACTGCGGGAAACCGTTAAAAGTTAAATTTGAAGATACGACTGCCGGTAAAAATGGCAGACGTCATTAACAACTCAAGCCCCACTATCTCCTGATTATTCAACTACCTTAGCCGCATCGCGGTAACAGGTAATTATCACAAGCTGATTGTCTAAATCATTCCGTACAACGAGTGATTTGAATGGATTGTCTTCCGTATAGAAAGACATCCGTAAGACGCATTAATATAGCCGAGCTATTTGGGCGACCTGTCTATTGGTCGCCCCAAATTTCGGCCAGCAATAACACTTCTGCCAAGAACATCAATTTCTGAATTTGTTGATGCGGGGTACAGTTTTTTGCCCGACGCCCCGTTTCAAATTTAACCGATTGATTAAGTCTTCGAATCTGCCATATTTCAAGAAAAAAAGCTTGACAGCCAATCTCTAACTCAAGCTTTTCCACAGGCCGGTACAATATACTTTTGTTTCAGCAGCATAACTGCAAAACCTCAGTCCGCCCATAGAAAAGCATCGCTAAAATTATCTTTTCTTGCTCTAAGTGATTGATATTTGATGCGATATTAATAGCGAATCGCGCACTGGCTATAATCTGAACGATTTAACAAAAAAGCTTAAGAAGTGAATAGTTAGCTCATGTATTTTCAGTTTATACACAGAGTTATCCACAGAAAATGTGGATAACTCCAGGCTATAAAACAACTACTTTTATTGGCCGGTTTATGTTGTAAAAATCGGCCTAATCAGACTACAGCAATGCTCTATTCCTGCTTGTCATTGACTAAATCGTAGGTAATGTCGGGGTTAAATCCCATCGGCCAATAAATTGCCGCTGCAGGCGGCCAGAAAATTGAAACGGTACGGAATTTTGTCCTCAATTTGCCTTCTTTGACGACCTTGCCACCTTTTTCTAGACGGTAAGGTATGCCGCCTTCGGGCGGTACACCGGCAGCCGTCCAGAAGAACGGCTTGGTAGTGACTTTGCCGTCAGCCTTAATGTCCAACCGCCCAGGCCTTTTGTCAACGTAAACGTCAGTGCCCGGCGGCACCTTTGATGTGCTCTGCGTTGTGCCTCCCTTTGCCAAACCCCAAAAAATTCCGAGACAAACCATTTT